>CAZQEF010000159.1:0-678 GCA_964592325.1 uncultured Treponema sp.
CCGTCTCATAAAAACCCCTTGATATGAAAAAACTTGGGAAAAAGTTATCATATAGGCGGGAAAAAAGCGAGACTTTCATCCCGCTTTTTTCCCGTATGCCCGAGCATCAACCGGCCGAAACGGACACATCGAGCGCTTCGTCCAGAAACTGCCGTGTATACAGGGCATGATACCGACCGCCGGCCGCCATGAGTTCGTCATGCGTACCGTCTTCCAGCACAGAGCCCTCTTCCATGACCAGGATACGGTCCGCGTTTCGGATAGTGGAAAGACGGTGGGCGATAACGATACTCGTCCGGTCCCGGAGCAGTGTATTTATCGCATCCTGCACCAGAACCTCCGTCTCGGTGTCTACCGAGCTGGTCGCCTCATCCAGAATCATGAGCGCCGGGTTACATACAAGAGCCCGGGCAAGAGAGATAAGCTGCTTTTGTCCGGTGGACAGAAGCGCGCCACCCTCGCCTACACGGGTGTCAAATCCGTGTTCCAGCTCCCGGATAAACCCGATCGCGTTCGCACCCCGTGCGGCCGCTTCTATCTCTTCATCCGTGGCATCGAGCCGTCCATAGCGGATATTCTCCCGAATAGTTCCTGAAAAAAGCTGCGGACTCTGGAGCACATAGCCCAACTTCCGGTGAAGCCAGGTCTGGGTATACTCACGATAATCGGTCCCGTCCA
>CAZQEF010000159.1:698-4695 GCA_964592325.1 uncultured Treponema sp.
CTCGTAAAAGCGGCAGATCAGGTTCACAAAGGTAGACTTTCCGCTTCCGGTTTCCCCGACGAGCGCAACCGTCTGCCCGGCAGGAATAGTCAGAGAAAAATCACTGAAAATCCAGGTTCCGTCACCATATTCAAACGACACGTTGTCGAACCGGATCTCCCCCGTAAAATCACCCTCTTCACGCGCGCCGGGCTTGTCCACAATCTCCGGATTCGTTTCGATGAGGGAAACCAGCCGCTCGGCGCTCGCCTGTGCCGCCTGAAACTCCGACAAAACCCGCGCCACTTCCCGCGCCGGATCAAACAACATCATGGTGTAGGAGATGAACGCGATCAGCTCTCCGTAGGAAAGGAATCCGTTCATGACCAGCCGTCCCCCGGCACCGAGAACAAGCGCGGTCCCGCTTGACGCCAGAAGGATAACAAGCGGCATATAGAGGGCGGAAAGCCGGGCGGCCCGAATGGCAAACCCGCGGAGCCGGCCGCTCTCTGCGGCGAATTCCTCTTTGTTTCCCGACTCAAGCACGAGCGTCTTGGAGGTTCGAGCGCCCTGCAGGCCTTCGCTGAACATGCCAGTTAAAAGAGAGTTCGCCCGACGGGCTTTCCGCTGATTCTGAAGAATGCGCATCTGGAACCAGATGGTAGCCACGAGTAAAACAGGCATGAATGCAAGGGCAAACAGGCCCAGCTTCCAGTTCATGACCAACATGTATACGCTGATTGAAATCATGATAGCCGTACCCCACACGAGATCGACAATACCCCAGGCAATGGTGTCCCCAAGCTTTTGCGCGTCCGACGTCATCCGGGAAATAATCCAGCCCGCGGGTGTACGGTCATAGTAGGAAAAACTGAGTTCCTGGAGCCGTGCAAAACCCCGTTCCCGCAACGTGTGTACAAGATGCACTTCAATGGAACCGGCAATCAGGATAAAAAGCCAGATGATCAGACCCTGCACGAGTGCAAGTATGGCGAATTTTCCCAAAAAGGAGGCTATGCGAATTTCGATACCGGCTGTCCCCAGAAGGGGGACCAGCGTATCCACAGCATACCGCGTCATCTGGGGCACATAGCTTTCCAGTACCGCCATAACCGTCATACAGAGGCACAACAGGGCGATGCGGGGATAGAGACGCTTCCCGTACCGGAGTATCTGCATCCAGGTATGTCCGTTAAACCGGGAGCTAAAGACCTGTTCCTCCGGTTTTTGTATTGTATTATCCGACATGTTCATTCCTTCCCAGAGCTTTTTGCAATTCAGCAAGCCGGCGGTAGAGCCCGGGGCGGGACGAAAGCTCTTCGTGCGTCCCGCGGTCGGTTATCCGTCCGTCTTCCATAACCAGAATTCGTGTCGCCGAGGCAAGCGTGGTAAGCCGGTGCGCTATGATGATGCACCCGCGCCCTCCGAGGTTTTCCCGGATCCGCATGTCCGTCACGGTATCAACCGCGCTCAGGCTGTCGTCAAGCACCAGAAGATTCGCCTTTCGCGCGAGCGCCCGGGTCAAAGCCAGACGTTGCCGCTGCCCGCCGGACAGGGTCACGCCCCGTTCCCCGACCATGGTTTCATACCGGTGGGGAAACCCTTCCGCTACCCGGTGAAAATCGGCCGTACGGGCCGCGTCCACCAGGGCGTTCTCATCGGGCTGCTCCTGGACACTCGTTATATTGCTCCGGATCGTCTTCCCGTATAGGAAACTTTCCTGGAGAACCAGGGAGACTTTCCGGCGGAGAACCCGTTTGGGTATGTCCCTGATATCACGCCCTCCCAGAAGAATTCTGCCTGAATCCGGTTCATAGAGGCGGATGAGCAGATGTACGAGCGTTGACTTGCCGCTCCCGGTGGGGCCTACAATAGCCAGCTGTTCCCCCGCGCGCATACGGAAACTGATATCCCGGAGTACTGCGGTACCGTCCGGATAGCTGAACGACACATGCTCGAATTCGACGGTATCGGGAACCCAGGAGTCATCGGGGAAACAGGCTTCCAGTTCATCCTCCGGCGGAAGGGCAAGAAGTTCCGCCATACGCCCAAGCGCAACCGACATCTTTCCCGCATCGGCAAGAATGCGCCCGAACTGACGGACCGGCCATAGAATCTGCTGTTCGTAGGTAATAAATAATACCAGTAATCCGATGGTAATACTCCCGCCGATCATGAAGTACAATCCGGCGGAAATAACTCCGGCAATCTGTATGATTCCCAGAAACGAGGAAAAGCCCCAGTAAAACGCAAGCCAGGAAATCAGGCGGAACACCTGGTCCCGGAACGACGCGTTAGCTGCGGCGAATCGTCCGGTCTCATAGTCCTCGCGGGCAAACGAGCGGACCACCCGTACCCCGGTAACCGTTTCCTGTACAATCCCGGTAAGAACGCCTTCCCGTTCATCCACGCCGCGGAAAATCCGTGCAACCACCACATGAAAGAAAAACGAGAAGAGTATGATAACCGGCATAACCGCGCATCCGATGAGGGCCAGTCGCGTATTGAGCGAAAAAAGGATGGGCAGCGCAATCGCTACCAGAAAGAATGTCCGAACCAGTTCGGGCGCTTCCGCCGCGATAAACCGCCGGGTGGTGTCCACATCGGTCGTGCAGCGCTGGAGCCAGTCGCCGGAATCCGCCCGCAGCAGTGATTCATAGGGTAAATCCTGGATGTGCCCGTAGAGACGATCCCTCATCCGTTTCGCGGTTGCTTCGGCGGCACGGTTTACGCTGTATGAAGCGACAAATCCGGTCGCAGCCTGTACGATAACGCAGCCGATAAAAACGAGGGCAAGCACCCACAGATGACTCCGCAGCCATGGACGCCAGATCCATTCACCCGCGGACGCAAGCATACCGCCGGGCTCAACACCGGCGGGCAGCGGTACCGCACCGCCTCCGGACAAACCCGATCCAAGCAGCCACACGGCTATCCGGTCCATGGGAGCGGGAACTGATGGAGGCAATGTTCCAATAACACTATCCAGCGTCAATTTGACAATTACCGGTCCTGTAAACGTAATGAATGCTTCCACGGCCATGAGGGCTATTCCGGCGCAATACAACGCACGGGATCCGAAAAGAGACGTCCATAGAAGAGAGATTCTCCCGAACCGGGGCCAATGATTCTTTGTTATTTGATATAGTTTTTTCGTGTGTGACACGTTCTTCCTCCAGGAAGGCTGTTGATGACAGAGCCTGCCGGTCCGCAAGAATCATGCCGCACGGGTGGTGCACGGACATAAAAAAAAGGACCAGGCCATAACGGCGCTGATCCTCTTCTGGTATATACCGGGGGTCTGTTAACGACCCGGATAACAGGAAAAACGCACGCCGTTCTCGGCTGCCGCAAAATCGGCAAAATCGCAATACGCATTATTGGGAATGAAAGAGTTGCGTGTAGTCATGTCGTTCCTCCTTTATGACACAGTTTAGGTTAAAAAACTGTACTGTTTTATTACAAAGCGTGTCAACACTTTTTTCTGCGGTTATCCATAGTTAGACTTGGCTAACTTTCTGTCCCCATTGACCTCATTCGTCTTCGTGGTATAGTACCCTCATGGTACACGGTTCTTTTCTCTCCTCAATCATTCTTCTCGTCGCACAGCTTGCTGCGCCTCCGGCTCCGCTTGTGGAAATTCCATCCTTTGAGTCGGACGCCACGATAATCCGCTACACGGCTCATACCTTGCAGTACAACAATGAACTGCGAAATCCCGACTGGGTTGCCTATGAACTCACGGCCGAGGAAGCAGAAACCGTCATTACAAAGCGCGCACCCCGTTTTCTTGCCGACAATAACCCTGCTATTACTTGTGCAGACGACACAGACTATTACCGCTCCGGGTATGACCGCGGGCACCTGGCTCCGGCCGCAGACATGAGGTTTTCAATGGAAGCCATGCATGACTGCTTTTACTACAGCAATATTTCTCCCCAACATCCGCGACTGAACCGGGGCATCTGGCTGACACTGGAAAACAAGACTCGTCAGTGGGCGGTTGAATATACTTCAG
>CAZQEF010000160.1:0-4690 GCA_964592325.1 uncultured Treponema sp.
CGCAGGACCTCTTGCGGGGTCTTTTTTTTTACCGTTACGGAAATTGTTGACTACTGCTACGAAAATTGTTGAAAACTTTTCGGATATTACTGATTTACCGGATACAGTTTTTTCCCGTGTGCTTGGCCTCATACAACGCACGGTCTGCGCGTTCGACCGCCGATTCGAAAGAGTGGTCCGAATCGGCGAAAAATCCCATGCCAATAGAAATGGTCACCTGTACCGGTTCCGGTTTTTGAATATTGCATGAAGGGGTTGCCGCATTCGCAACTGCCATGCGTACTTTTTCTCCCACGTCCGGCGCATCTGCAGGCGCCGTGCGGGAACAGAGGAGCAGGAATTCTTCGCCGCCCCACCGCACAAGGCGGTCGCTGGAACGCATGGCAGAACGTATGGCACGAACGGTTGTTTTCAGCACTTCATCTCCGCATGCGTGTCCCCATCGGTCATTGACCGGTTTGAAATCATCAATATCGATCATGAAGAGGGCCGGGGTTGAACCGGTTTCACGGAAAGAGCGGAACGCATCAGAAAGGAAAACCATACCGAGTCGACGGTTAAAAGCGCCGGTAAGGGGATCTATGTTTGATTCTTCAGTGATTTCCTTCCTGGTGCGTGTAAAGAAACGCCTCTCCAGGCGGGTGAGCAGGAAGAAGGCAAAGAGAAAGAGGAGACAGTTGCTCAGAACGGTAAGGAGTATGATTACACCGGTTATGCGGTCACTCGCGATTTTAACCCGTTCAATGTACACTTTTACATCATCAAGGTAGTATCCCATGGCGACAATCCAGTTGTACCGTGGATACAACGCGGCATAGGTCAGTTTTTCGGCACGTTCTTCACTGTCCGGACGCTGGAAGTAATATGTAAAGAAAACCTCACCGTGGTCGCGTACTCCCTCAAGTTCGGTAAGATACGGGGTATTGCCGGCAATATCGGTTATATCAGTGGAAAGGAGTGTTCCCTCTGTATCGCGGAGATTGGCATGGATGCGGCGTATCGCGTAGTCTTTGCCGCCCTGCCAGTCAACTATTTCGTTTATCCATAAATAGCCGCCGTTTTCAAATTTTTGCTGATATATGATTTCCCGGACGGATGAAACCGTTCTCTCATCAATCCAGTCGTCGGAAGCCTTGATGGTAAGGGCATAGGAACCGAAAAAACGTGTTTCCGCGAGCAGCCCGGGATTGTGTCCGATTTCAAAAAGCGTTGCATTGGTCCGCGTGTCGGTAAGACGGATGAGCAGACTCTCGCCATACCGGTAGGAAGAAAGGAGCTGCACAGCGCGTACGGAAAACTGGGAAGGATTGTATGAATAGATACGATCGATGTCTTCGAATAACCGGCGACGGTAGGTATCAGCCGTTTTCCAGTTCAGATCATACATGCGGTCTATGGTGCTGATCATATTCCGGACGGTGTTTTCAAGAAAAATGCGCTTGATTTCCAGTATTTCATTGTATGTCTGTGTTGCATGGACCTGACGGGTCTCACGTACTGCCTGTACTGTCAGTGCGATGGAAACCAGGCAGAGAAGAATCATGAAGATGACGATGAACCGGAAATGTGATTTATGCAGTTCACTTTTCATTGCCATCACACGAGCTCCTTATCGCCGGTGCCAGTTTTTTGCTGATTATGCCCGCGAGACGGTTTTCCAGTGCGCTGAAGACAAAGAATCCGAGTCCTTCCCAGGTATAGGGTACGGCAACCGGATTTTTCCCCGACCCTTTGTCCAGATGACGGAACTGCAGGCCGAATTGTCTGGACAGCTTGTCGAGTTGTGTATCGGTTATGGACAGCGCGATTTCCTCTTTTTTGTGAATGGCTTTTTGATAAAAAGAATACCGTTGGCGCTGACTTGCCAGCAGAAAATTGGGACTGAGTACCATGGTATCGAAATCACGGCGGAACAGCCCTTTGGGAGGGTCCATGAATCCGGCAAACCGTTCAGCCGAGATGTAGGAGTAATCGCACAGATTTGTGTATGAATCCAGCTTGATGTGTATGAGTTCCTGGAGGAACAGCATGAGCCGGTGTGACTGGCAGAGAAATACATAATCAGGATCCCGGGCCCCGGTAAAACCGATATCCTTGTGCGAGTAACCGGCATTGATCATGGCGCTTACATAATCGTATGCCCGGTTGACGGTGAATTTCATCGAGAAGATCCATCGCTGCGGGAAAAGATCGGGGTGTATTCCGGCAAGTTTTCTTGCATGCTGCACAAAAGAGCGCGAGCCGATAACATGCCGGGCGCGTTCCGGTTCCAGCGTGGCATCAGAAACAATGAACAGCGGAACCTCGTCATTTTTGAGGCGGGTGTATCCCGGTTTTGACGGGTTTGTGCCGAGAAAATTCTCGAAGATGAACTTGTCGGGAAAAGATTTGACTTCCTCAAAGATTGCCTTGAAGAGGTCCTGATTCTCATGCATCACAAAAAGACTGTGGCTGTTGCCCTTGTAGAAAAGAACCGTGCTCAAGCGTATTTCAGAGTCCTGATGGGCGAGCCGCTCCCTGATTTCACTAAGCCGTAATACGGTGAAAGAAGGATTCAGTTCCACGATGATGGCAAAGAGGTCCCAAATCTGCTGTTTGAGATCACAAACAGCCTGGATACACCGTTGTTCCTGTTCATCGGTAACCGAGTCATCAAGGACAAAATTGAGATCCGCATCGGTACAATACTGGACACCGATGTTGCTGTAAGCGGAAAATATGCGCCCCACACCGAAAATGAGCATCCGGTCCTGCAATTCTTCGTCAATTGTGGGAATAAAGAGGTAGCGAATCCAGTTGTAGAGGATGAATACATACAAATCCTGACGCGGCTTGAGGATGCTGCTTTCAAGAGTTTTGATGCTTACCTGCTGAATGTCCGCCTTGTTGATTGACTTTGCCTGATCGGTATACATACCGATGAAAAAGGCTTCCAGTTTCTCCCTGGACATGCCGCGTGCTATGGCATTGTCAAGCTTTTCCTGACAGGTGCGAAAAAAATCTCCATGATATACCGGGCAGTTCAAACAGGACGCTTTCATGACAGGTGATGATACTACGGAACGATATCCTTTGTAAACTGAATGGATCCGGCAGTGCATTATATGGAAAAAGATTTGACAATCTACCGATATCAGCCGTACCATTCTCTGGTATGAATATATCCATAAAAGTAAAAAAACCCGGGCTTCTCGCCATAACGATTCCGTATAACCGTGTGCTGATAGATGCGATACGAAGTGTTCCCGGGCGGCAATGGGAATCTGCCGAGAAAATATGGACTGTTCCGGATACTCCGACTATCCGGAAACAACTGCGGGACGCCCTGATAAAAAGCGGCCAGTGTCACCATGAACCGGTTTTTCCTCCGGAATCATCGGCTGCAATGAAACAGCCGGAATCTGATATGCATGGCGCCGCTGAGCAGTATACCAATACCCTGAAAGCCTTCCATTACAGTGACCGGACCCGTGAGACCTATCTTTCCTGGTTCGTCCGGTTCATCACCGTCAGCGGGGAAGAGAACATCTTTCGTCCGGATGAGGATGCAATTAACTGTTTTGTCAGCTCGCTTGCCGTAGACAGCAATGTGAGTGCTTCGACGCAGAATCAGGCACTGGCGGCCATACTGTTCTATTACCGCCGGGTGCTCGGTATTCCGACTGATCAGCTCGAACACATCATTCGTGCCAAGAAGGGGAGCCGTTTACCCGTCGTACTCAGCCGGGACGAGGTTAAAGCCGTACTCGCCTGTTTGACCGGTACAAAACGGCTGGCAGCCAGGATCATGTACGGGACCGGATTGCGGCTCATGGAATGCATGGGGCTCCGCATACAGGATATTGATTTTGACCGGAGTGAAATCCTTGTCCGCGGCGGTAAAGGGGATAAAGACCGTGTTACCATGCTGCCTCAGAGCCTCAAGGGACCACTTCAGGAGCACCTGGAAGAGGTGCATGCAATCCATAAACGGGATCTTGCGGAAGGGTGGGGCAAGGTTACCCTTCCCGGAGCGCTCGAACACAAATATCCCAATGGATCCTCGGACTGGATCTGGCAGTGGGTCTTTCCCCAGCGGCACCGCTGGAAGAATCCCAAAACGGGCGAGGAAGGACGGCATCATATGGATGAATCGCTCATGCAACGGGCTGTTCATGAGGCCGTGCTCAAGGCCGGTCTGACCAAGCATGCCTCCTGCCATACCTTCCGCCACTCATTTGCCACTCATCTGATAGAAAATGGCTACGATATACGTACCGTACAGGAACTGCTTGGACACAGTGATGTCAAGACGACCATGATATATACCCATGTACTCAATAAAGGTCCCGGCGGAATTCGCAGCCCGCTGGATGTATTATAGGGTATACTGTTTCCGGGATATATCCCGAACCATGAAGCCGGATCAATCCGGTTCACTACACTGAACTGACAAAAAAGCCAGTTCAACTGCGAGTTACGCTGTTTCGGCGCGGGCCCGCAGTCTTCGCCAACCTCACGCGGCCAGTATCAACTGTCCGCACCCCCGGTTTATGCGGAACAGCATAAACCCCGGCGAAGCCGTAGCGAAAACGTGGTTCAAACAGGGTTTTTCGTGGGATCAGAACACTTCCTGGACGAAATATCCCGGAAGAATAGGCTGATGAATATAATCTTCAATTTTTCACAGGGGAAAGGTCCAATAAATGTT
>CAZQEF010000161.1:0-4666 GCA_964592325.1 uncultured Treponema sp.
ATAACGATTCTGTCTGGCTATATCCTTCTCTGGCTTTCGGCCTCAAGTTTTAAAAAAAAGGACTGAACATGAAACGATCCATTATTTTTCCCGTGCTGGTATTCCTTGCCGGTATACTGCTGGCGGAGCCGCTGACCGTAACGGTCATGGACCGCGATCTTGATATCCCCCTCGAAGGGGTGCAGCTCACCCTGCGGAACGCCGGAATTGAAGCAGTCACCGATGCAAACGGTACTGCTGTTGTGGAAATCCCGGACGATTTGTCGCGGGATATACTGAACGCGGAACTTCCGGGATACCAGACACGCCGGGTTGCCGTAACAGCCGATACCGGATCCATCGTCATTACCCTCTCCATTACCGATGTTATTGAAGGGCGTGAACTCGTTGTTGAACGCTCGGCACCCGGGAAAAGCGACGAACAGTCGGGTATATCGGTTGTGATGGACAAGGAAGAAATGAATACCACCGCAAACCTTGGCCTTGTGGAAGACATCATGTCGTCAATCAAGACGCTCCCCGGAGTCGGATATGCCGGCGGATTCAATGCCGAGCCGTCCATTCGCGGCGGGTATCCCCACGAGCTGGGAACCGTCATGGATGGGGTATATCTTACCAGTCCCTGGCACTGGGGCGGCGGATACTCAATTTTCAATCCGAACATGGTTGAATCGGCAAAGATGTCCCATGGTGTGTTTTCAGCCCGCTATGGCCGGGCCCTTTCAGGACTTCTCGAAGTCAACACCGTGCAGCCGGATTCCGGAGAGCTTCGTATCGTTGGTGGTATATCCACAACAGCGCTCGACTTCTTTGCCCAGGTGCCTGTCGGGAAGAAAACAGGCATATTCTTCGGCGGGAAGATTACCTATATGGAATCCATGCGCTTCATCAACGACGTGATACTTGATGCCGAACCCAAACTCAAGGATACCATCCCCACCATGCCATACATCCGCGACTTCTATGCCAAGATTTATCATGAACATTCTCCCTCCCTGAACCTTGGAATGAACGCTTTTATCGGTACCGACGGTATCGGTGTAAAGGATGATGAGTGGAAAGACGGCATCACGACCGACATGAAATTCAACTGGGACTATATCCTCGGATTCGTGGCCTTCAAGGTAAACTGGATGCCAACCGACCGGAACACCTTTCGATTTCTTGGGGCCTGGAACATCAATACCTATAAGCTTGAATTTTCGGAACACGTAACCGGGTCACGCCAGTATACCAGCGAATTTATAGCGCAGTATGGCCCTTTGCTTGGTGGTGCGACCGGTTATACTCTCACCGATCTTGATATGGAAGGAGAAGCCGATTCCACCCTCCACCAGTTTCAGGTCAAGGCGGAAACAGATTATCTCCTGAGCGGCAGCCATGTTCTTACCGTTGGTGTTGATGAAGTATTTCAGACATCAAACATCTACGAAAAATTCGGCGGGTGGATTCCCATGGAATTCTACGGTGATGAAATCCGCTACACCGAATACACCATGGATACCGACGGCAACCGGATCATTCACAGTTCAGCGTATGCGTTATGGTCATTCGGATCCGAGAAATCGACCCTCAGGGGAGAACTTGGTATCAGGGGAGAACACTACTACCTATGGAATTCCGGATTCGATTTCAATACCATGCCGGTTGCCAACCCCCGCCTGTCCCTCAACTGGACACCAATACGTGATGCGGGAATATTCGATGCGGTAACATTTTCGGCGGGAAGCGGAATTTTTTCACAGTTTCCCCTCATTCTCTCCGCCATGGAAGAGAAATACGGAATTGATGATTTTGACCTTGGTCCCGATCAATCCTGGTTCCACGTGATCGGCATTGAGACCGAGTTACCGGATACCTGGTCATTCCGGCTTGAAGGATATTTCAAGCATTACCTCCGCCGCCTCTACGCCGTCGGATACTATAATCCCGGAACAGGAGATACTGATATTGAAGCGCATGATGACGGTAAGGGATACACGACAGGTTTTGACCTCATGCTCCGCAAAAAAGCCGGGCGGTATTTTGACGGATACCTGTCATACTCCTTTATCTATTCCCGTTTCAAGAATCCGACGCCGGAATCCGGAGACACCACGTCAACAATAGATGGTGACCCTCTTGACCAGTGGTACTATCCATCATTCCACCGCTTCCATACGCTGAATCTGGTTTTGAACTGGAAACCGGCTCCAGGGTTCACGGTCACGCTCAGCTCCAGCATTGCCAGCGGTTCGCCCAGAGAACAGGTAGGCGAAATCGAAATGGTTCCGTCACTGTACAAGGGGCAGATTATCGAACGCTACAAACGGAGTTCGTTTTACAGCGACACGCTCCGCACTGATATTTCCTGTCCAGTCAATCTCAGATTCGCATACTCGAATTATTACACCAATTCAAAAAAACGCTGGGAGTATTATGTCGGCATAGAAGACCTCCTGGTAAATCTGTACAAGCCGACAACGGATCCCGGATTTGATCAATATACCGGAAAGGAAGTCAAGGACAGCGACTCTGCAGACTTCAATATCGGAATACCAATCCTCTCCGTTGGCTACAAAATAAGTTATTAGGGGTAGTTACCACATGAGAAAGTGTTTAATCTTTATCACAGCCTTTTTCGCACTGACCCTGCCCTCCTGCCGCTCGATTCCTCCGGCAACCGGACCGGCCGTATGGAAATCTGTTTCAATTGACCTGCAGGATGAGTACGCGATTGCGTATCTGGAGCTTGCCGGAAGATCCCGCAATGTCCTGTCAGGCCATGCGATACAAAACGATGACGGGAGCTGGACTGTTGAGGCCGAAGAACTTGAATGGTTCAGCAACTGGTATGATGGCTGGAGCGAGGCGGTCATCCTGGTATCAGGAACGCTCATTGTCTCGGAAACAGAGGCTGGCTGGAATGTTCGTGCGGCAAGCCCGATCCGGGCAGATTACGCCGCAAGCGGTGCCATACGCTACCGTGATACACGGCTGACCGGTGAGGCCGGCAGCGACGCGGTATCCCGCAGAATCAACCGCATTTCCGCCGCCGTTGCCTTCCTTTCCGAAGCACTTGAGGGCGAACAGTATCCGCGCTTTACCGTACGGAAAAAGAAAGTACGGGAACAAGGATTCGAATACCGTGCCGGCAGGCTGCTTTTCCCCGAACAGTACGGATATCCTGCCGGAACAAGGGAAAGTGACAGCAGAAGCGCGTACATGCGCGGAGAAGGAATTCGCTGGGACACCGGATATTCGGAAAATCATATCCCCGAAAATCTTCGTGAAGTTCGAAATACCGGTACGTTGTACCGGGACTGGGAAGAAACAGGAGAACTGTTTTACTATATATATGTACTGGAGAACCTGAATGAACAATGAATGGAGCCTTATTGGACTTTTTGAACTGGGCGGACCGTTTATGTGGCCGCTGCTTGCCTTTTCCGTCGCAACAGTAGCGCTCATCATTGAACGCGTGGTGTACCTGTTCTGGCATAACATGGATGTATCCCTGCTGAAAACCCGTGTCATTACCCTCATACGGGAAGGCCGGATTGATGAAGCGCGCAAGGATCTTGCCGTACAGGATCGCAGAAACACCGCAGCATCCATTCTTCTGGCAGTAGTCAGAAATGCAAGAAACGGTGAAGCCCGCATGGAAAAAGCGGCCGAAGCGGAAGCAATGGAGCGGATACGGAGATGCGAAAACGGGTTCAATTACCTTACCGCACTGGCGTCCCTCTCACCGCTGACCGGATTTCTCGGTACCGTTTCCGGCATGATCGGGGCCTTCCGGTCCATTGCCAATGCAGATGAAGTAAATGCGCAGCTTGTCGCGAACGGTATCTATGAAGCACTCATAACCACGGTATTCGGTCTTTGTATTGCCATTGTTGCGCTTCTCGCGTACAACCTGCTCATACAACGGGTTGAAACCTTCGCCGCGGATATAACCAAGGCAGTCACCGATATTGTTTCGGTCATATTGCATCCCGATGAAGAGGAATCTGTGTAATGATACGGTTGATGAAAAAACGGCAACCGGACGATCCGGCAAATTCTGGAGCATTGAATGATCTTTCGTTCATCCTGATCATCTTTTTTATCGTCATAGCCGGATTCAACATCAACAAAGGATTTCTCATGAATCTCCCCGACCGGGAAAAGCCGCGTGTGGTCAAAACAGAGGAACTGCTTGTGGCAAGACTTGATGCCGGGGGAAACCTTTCCATGAACGGCGTTCCCGTTTCCGCCGAAGACCTCCGGCTGGAAACCGAACGAATCCGGAAGGAGCACCCAAATTGTACCTTTCTCCTCCAGATACACCCGGACGCGAATTATCAATCGGTTATTTCGGTAATTCATGACATCAGGACGCTTGATGTGGAAAACTTTTCGTTCAGGATGACCGGAGACAGCGAATGATACAACTCAAACGGCGTAACCGCAAACCCATCATTCCAATGTCCTCAATGTCCGACATTGGCTTCCTGCTGCTTATTTTCATCATGCTCATCTCGCTCATTAACCAGCGGCATGAGGTGTACATTGAATATTCTGAAGCAAAGAAACTCGAACAGACACAGGAAAGCGAAAATCTGGAAATCTGGATTGAACGGAACGGTCGCATGTCCGTTAACGGTGAATATGTACAGGATGCCGAACTTGAAAGCATCATCGC
>CAZQEF010000162.1:0-4644 GCA_964592325.1 uncultured Treponema sp.
CCGGTACATTCGCCGTTCGGGGCGAGACCCAGGTATTCATGGACTCGGTAAAACTCATCATCAGAAAGGCCCGGCCGATAAGCGCCGGATTAAACACATTGGCTCCAAGGCCACCGAAAAACTCCTTTCCAACCACGATGGCAAAAAACGCGCCAAGCACAGTCATCCATACGGGAGTAACCGGTGAAAGAACCATGGCAAGAAGAAGCCCGGTAATAACAGCAGTTCCGTCTCCGATCCGGATATCCCGCCCGAGCAGCTTGCGGAACAGCGCTTCAAAAACCACACAGGAAACAACCGAAACAACGAGCGTGACCAGAGCCGGTAATCCGAAAAGATACACACCCCATCCCGCAATCGGCAGCAGCAGGGCGATCACGGTATACATGATCTTCCTGGTTGATAACGGAGATCCGTAGTGGGGGCTCGATGACAGGTATATTTCGTTTCTATCAGATGGTGCCATCAGCTGACTCCTTGGCATGCGATTTTTGTTTTTGCCCGATCTTCCTGTTTCCGCTTTTCTTCGCGTATCCGGGCTTTTCCCACACGGAAACGCTGTACCAGCTGAATACGCGCCGGACACACATAGGCGCAGGTACCGCACTCGATACAGTCAAGAACTCCGCAGCGAACGGCCTCATCGAGATTATCCGCCTGAAGCGCGCGGTCCATCAATACCGGTGAAAGACGGCACTGGCAGGCGGCGACACACCGGCCGCAGCCGATACAGGCAGATTCCTGCTTGAGTACAATTTCCTTTTCAGTCAAAAAAAGAACACCGGAAGTATTCTTCTGAACCGGGAAGGCCGCATTTTTCATGGCGAATCCCATCATGGGACCGCCGGAAACAATTTTCGCGATACCCGGTTCAAGGGTAATGGTCTCCGGAATGAGATCGCCAACAAGAGTTCCCACGGGAACCACATAGTTGCCGGAAGCGGTACAGGCACCGCCGGATATGGTCAGCGGGCGTTCAACAAGCGGTTTACCGGAGCGGAAAGCTTCGGAAATCGCCTTGAGTGTGGCCACATTCTGCACGACACACCCCACCGCGGCCGGAAGGCCTCCGGAAGGAATTTCCCGCTTTAACGCGGTCTTGATGAGCATTTTCTCCGATCCCTGGGGATACCGTGTCGGGGAAACGGTAACGGAAATATCATGCGCTCCCGCGCCTACGGGATTTGAGCGCTGGGCGGCGATCGCGTGCTGCAGCACGGGAACAAGATCCCGTTTGTTATCCTCAATTACGATAAGCCCCTTGCGGGCGCCGGTAATACGCATGGCAATGGCGATACCGTCCACAATATCGGCGGCGTGTTCCGCCATGAGCCGGGCATCAACGGTCAAATAAGGTTCGCATTCGGCGCCATTTGCCATAAAGTACTCAATTACTGATCCCTGGGGCGGGTTCAGTTTTACATGAGCAGGAAAGGACGCGCCGCCCATACCGACAATGCCTGCCTCGCGTATCCGTTCAAGAGCCGCTTCCCGCGTACAGGTAAATGGATCAAGGGGCGGCATGAAATCCGTTGAACCGCTTTCATCCGCTTCAATGACAATACAGGGGACTTCCACGTTTCCGGTACTGAGCCGTGTTTCTATTTTTTTCACTGTTCCGGCAACGGATGCATGAACAGGAACCGACATATACGCGTCGGACGCAGCAATTTTCTGGCCGAGAGCAACTGAATCGCCCGGTTTTACGAGCGGAGTATTGGGAGCGCCACCCTGGGTGACCGGAATCCATACCGTTTTTGTCAAAGGAAAAGCACGGGTGAGCGGAAGGGCTTCGGTGCCTTTTTTCCGCTCGGGCGGATGGATTCCGCCCTTGAAGGATCGTATTTTCATGGCAAAATACTACCGTCAGGGAAGACATCAGTCAAGAGAATGTTCGGAAGAGATGTTTAATATATGGAAATAAAAGCAATTGTTCAAACAATAAAAAAGACGTATCATACCAGATGAAAAGTAACAACCCATCCCGCGAATTGTTTGTTATGCGGACGAAAAGCCCTCAGGAGGATTCTATGAGCTTTTTACGACGTAATCTGGTAAGCATAATCCTGATATTATGCGCCGTTCCCCTCATTTTTGCCCATAACCCGCCCCCCGGAGGAGATTCTGCCAACGCATTCTTCTCTCCGGAACTTCTTGGCGGCAATTCCAGCACTACCGGAGGACCCTTTGCTCCTTCCCTTCCCGGGGAATTGACCGTGAATCCGGCGCTTTCGGCCGCGGAGCAACGCATCACCCTTGATGCGTCATACGCTGCCATACTGAGCGCGGGAGATCAGTCCGGATTCGGACATCTGGTAAACGCCGGAGCCCTCTATCCCACGCGTCGCGGCGTACTCGGAGCAAGCGCGCACTTTATAAAGTCGCCCTTTGACTCCCTCCCGCTCGATACAGCCATATTCATGCATTCCAGTTTCTCGAAAGAACTCACCGATCATCTCCATGCCGGTATCGGACTGCTCGCCGGAGTGGGAGACGGATGGGGATTGAGCGGGGAAGTCGGAATACTCTATCTTGCCGGAAATCTGGGATTTCTCCAGGACTCCAAAATAGGTTTTTCGGTAACCGGTCTCGGACGCGCCTTTACCCCCGACACCTGGGGGATCGACGGACCGGATCCGACCGGATATCCGTCGGCGTTCACTCCGCATCTCGGTATCGCCGGAACCCTGGTAAAAACGAAAGACATCAAGTTCGGCCTTTCCGTGGATGTTTCAGCCCCAACCGTGCAGAATGTTGTGCTCGATACCGGTCTTGAGGCGGTAATCCGCGACAAGGTAACCCTGCGGACCGGCTGGAATTTCAACATGAAAGAAACCGCGGAAGACATGCAAACCTACATACCCTCTTTCGGTATCGGAGTAAACCTCAAGCTCAACTCGCCGGATCCCGACTCCTTCCTTTCCCGGCAGGGCTGGTCGCAAAGCGAAATGACCCCCTCAATCGGAGCGAAACCGCTGTATGAGGACCTCTATGCTGTCGGCGCGGGATTCAACATCCGCCTGGGAGTAAAGGATACGAATCCCCCGGAAATTGAAGTTGAGTACTCCGAACCGGTATACTTTTCCCCGAACAGCGACGGTGTCAGCGATGAACTGCTCGTTCCGGTAACCATCTCGGATGAACGGGACATCATGGCCTGGTCATTCGTTGTACAGGATGATAACGGAAACACCGTTCGGACAATCGAAAACAAGGAATCCCGTCCTGAAATGCAAGATCTCCGGTCTTTCTGGACCGTCCTTACCAGCGCGAGAGAGGGCGTCGCCCTGCCCGACCAGATCCGCTGGGACGGATCGACCGATTCCGGTGAAACCGCCCCGGACGGCAGCTATACCTTCCGGATAACCGCGGTGGATGATAACGATAACGCCGGTTCAATCGGTACATATACCGTCCATGTGGACAATACGCCGCCACAGATAACCGCGCGCGCACCTGCCGGTGCCAATGCCATGATATTCAGTCCCGATGCCGACGGTAACAAGGACACCTTCACCGTCGGGCTCACAGGTTCCATTGAAGATCAGTGGAAGGCAGAGTTCATGGACGCGACCGACACGGTAGTACGGAGCATTACAACTGCCGGTGAACCCCGGGATACCATATGGGACGGAAAAACTGACAGCGGCGCAATCGTTCCCGACGGCGTATACGCCTACCGGATCAGCTCGGTTGACCGTGCAGGAAATACCGTCGCAGAAAAAGTTGAAAACATCATTGTGGACACCGTAAAACCCGCAATCAATATCAGTATTGACAACAATGCGTTCTCTCCGAACGGTGACGGCAAACAGGACACGGTACGTTTTGAACCGGCCATGCCCGTAACCGCCGGACTCGTGGACTGGACCATCAGCGTTAAAACAACTGACGGCTCATCGGTGCGAACCTTCTCCGGCACCGGCAAGCCCGCACCAATCGCTTTTGACGGCCGGGATGATTCAGGGAAAACCCTCAGAGAAGAGCGGTATCAGGCAGTGTTTGCCGCCCGGTACAGCAACGGCCACGCGCCCGAAGTGAAGTCCGCAGTGTTTGAGCTCGACAATACCCCGCCGGATGCTCAGGTACGGGCCAAAGAAAAGCTTTTCGCTCCCGTAGGAGACGGAAAACTGGACACTGTCACCTTCACCCAGCAGACAAGCCGCGAAGAATCCTGGACCGGCGAGATAGTACCCCTCACCGCTTCCGGCCAGCCCTCAGGAAATCCTGTCCGCATCTACGCGCTCGGACCCGCGCCGGAATCAAGTCTCGTGTGGGACGGACGCAACGATGACGGCAAGGTTGTCCCCGACGGACAATACGGGTACCGACTTACCGCGACCGACCGCGCAGGGAATACCGGCTCATCGTCGATTGCCGCCGTTGCGGTAAATACCGAAAAGGCCGATGTCATTCTCCAGGTCAACACCACCGCCTTCTCACCCAACGGAGACGGCAGCAAGGACACCCTGGTATTTACGCCCGTACTCAAAGCCGCTACCGCTACCGACCGCTACCGCCTGACCATCGCAAAAGAAAACGGATCGGTTGTAAAATCCGTTACCGGCACCGGTCGGATTCCCGCAACGATTACCTGGAACGGCATCATGGATCCGGCTGACGGCAGCAATACCGGAACCCGTG
>CAZQEF010000163.1:0-4335 GCA_964592325.1 uncultured Treponema sp.
GGATGGTAACCGGTACCGTCGTGCATTCACCTTCGGCGATTTCGACTTCCACAAGCGCAATCTCTTTCGGGTCCGCGCCTTCCGCACGCCAGGTAACCGAGACGAGGTGGCGCCCTTCGACAACGCGGTCAATCGGACTGAGGTTTTGTGCGACCTCTGTACCATTGAGCGAGACGATCAACGCTCCTTCCTCTCCGGGGTTTGTAACCTCGAAGGCGATTGAGCCGAAACCGACGTGACGACCCGCGATTGCATCAATTACCGCAAAAGTAAGGGTGTCCGTGCAGGAGAAGACGTCAAAAATCGATGAGCCTTTCGCATTTTCCCTTATCGTAACCTTCCCTTTTTCCCTGTCGAAAAGGGCAAGCGAATACTTCTGATTATCACGCTTGGCGGCGTCGATAGATCCATAGAGAACGTAGTCCACGCTCTCCCGTTCGCACCAGGGGAGAAGCTCTCCGTCGGTCAGTTCGGGAACAGCCGTCTCGGGTACGACGATCCGGTAGGCGCCAAGCATCCTGATCGTGAGGGCGAGACTCTCAGTCGCGGTTGCCGCAGGAGTGTCGAAAGTTTCATCTCCGGTAGAATTCGTGAAACCTGCGATAACGACATGGGGAAGCCCGACGGCTGGTATTTCAGAGAAAGACATGAACGCAATAGACATGCATAGAAATGAACAGACGATTCTTTTCATAATTATCACTCCTCTTTTTATTACATAAATCTGCAGGATTACTATCTTCCCTGTGACAGGTCTTTGTCAAGAATAGATCAGCCCAGGGCTTCCCGGTACGCGTCGAGCGCGGTGGGAAAGGGAGAAAGAGTCCGCTCGATGACGCCCTGCAGGGCGGAAATGGCCATACCGTAATTCGTTACCGGAATACCTGCGCGGCGCGCAAGCTCCATGCGCAGCAGCATTTCCCGCCGGGTAAGCGTACACGCACCGCAGTGTATGATCAACGAATACACCGACAAATCGGCGGGATAGTCGCGCCCGGCAGCATGATCGATGTCCAGCGCAAGTCCGCTGTACTGGCGTATCCAGCGGGGAATTTTAACGCGGCCGATATCATCTTCCAGGGCATGATGCGTACAGGCTTCCGATATCAGGATGCGGTCGCCTTCCTTGATAGTTGAAAGAACGGCAGCACCGCGGGCCATCAGTTCGATATTTCCCTTGAACCGGGAAAAGAGAATCGAAAAGGTTGTGCAGGGAATTCCGTCCGGCGTGTCGGCGACCATCTTGAGCGCGACCTGGGAGTCGCAGACCACAAGGTCGGGCGGACGAGAAAGAGAGGCGAGCAAAGCAGGATATTCCCGCTCCTTCACCACAATGCAGGCCGCATCGGAATCAAGGGCGTCGCGGATAGACTGCACCTGCGGAAGAATCAGGCGGCCCTTCGGAGCCTGCAAATCGATCGGCACGATCAGTACCACGATAGGGAGCGATGATCCCGAGGGAAGAAGGTCGCCAAGAATGGCCGGCGGTTCAAAGAAGCTCTCGGGCGCGCAGGCGATGAGCGCTTTTTTCAGGGCGAGCATAAGATCTTCGCGAGCATTCCGGTCAGAAAAGGCCAGATGACACGACACCGTTATGATGTGTTCGGTCTTTCCGGCAAGGGAAGCGAGGAATGCGGCATCAGGGGCGTACAGGTCAATCTTGTTGACGACGATAACGAGCGGCGTCTTTTGCTCCGCGCAGGCTGAAACCAGCCCTTCCTCATACTCGGTCCACGTAACCGCATCGCATACCAGCACGGCGATATCGGAGGAACCAAGGGCCTCACGGGTACGCGAAACGCGCAAAGAGCCGAGCTCGCCCACATCATCAATTCCCGCCGTATCCAGAAACGTCACCGGGCCGAGGGGAAGCAGTTCCATGCTTTTACGCACCACGTCAGTTGTGGTTCCCGCAACGGGGGAAACGATGGAGGTAGGCTGGCCGGTTACCAGATTGATAAAACTGGATTTTCCCGAATTCGTGCGGCCGAAAATACCGATGTGCAGGCGCAGCGCCTTGGGAGTCTCATGCATGGGGGTTCTCCTTGTGTACAAAACCGAGAGAGGTCAGGGCGGCGGCTGAAAGCGTGCGGGAAACCAGCTCGTCTCCCAATCTGCCGGAAAGGAATTCCCGCAAAGGGGGTCGTCCGGCGTTTTCCCATTCGCTTACAAGACTGCCGGCGCGATCATACCCCAGGTGCGGGACAAACGCCGTTACCGTGAGGGGGTTGGTATCAAGCAGTTGCGCGCACCGCTCCCGGTCTGCCGACACCGTTTCAAGATGACGGGCAAGCGTGCGCGCGGCGGCGCAGTAGAGCTCGAGGGCCTCGATCATCGCGTCGCTTATTAATGGCATAAACTCGTTTATCTGCAGTGTGCCGTGCGCTGCCGCATCGTTCACCAGCGACAGTACTACCCTCATGCGCATACCGCTCTGGATAACCGCCTCGGGGATTACCGGGTTTACCTTGCCCGGCATGATGGAAGAACCGGCTTGAAGGGCGACCAGCACCAGTTCGCCGGTGTGTGAAAGGAAACGGATATCGCGCGCTATCTTGATCAGATTGGCCGCGGCCGCCTGAAAGATTCCCGCGACTTCCACCAGGGAATCACAGTTCGCGGTCTGGTCAACAAGGTTTTCCGCACGCGCAAGCGGAAAACCGGTCAGGGAGCGAAGCTGATCTGTCACGGTCAGGATGTATTTCCGGGGAGCGGCCAGACCGGTCCCGGTCGCGGTTCCCCCCAGGTTTACGACACGAAGGCGTTCTTCGCACTTGAACGTACGCCAGCGGTCGCGCCCCGCCGCCTCGGCGAAGGCGGAAAAAATGGAACCAAGCGTCATGGGAACGGCTTCGCGCATTTCGGTGCGCCCGATGGTCACGATATCGGAAAACTCGCGCTCTTTTTTTTGCAACGCGCCCTGAAGATCGGCAGCGGCAGCGGCGGCCTCCCTGACCAGAGCGATCAGCGCGACTTTAAGAGCGGTCGGATAGGTATCATTGGTAGACTGATGAAGATTGACATGGCCGAGCGGGGTGATGGCCGCACCGGAATCATCCCCGCAATCACTGGATTTATGTGCCGATTCCCGGCCTTCCGCGCGAAGCTGTTCCGCGCGGTTCGCGACAACTTCATTCACGGCCATGTTGGTCGACGTACCCGCCCCGCCCTGCAGCGCGTCAATGGTAAAGAGCGCGTCGTGCATTCCCGAGGCAACTTCGTCGCAGGCGGCTTCAATGGCCTGCGCAAAATCGGGCGGGAGAAATCCGCTCTGTGCATTTGCCCGCGCACAGGCTTTCTTTACCAGGGCATACGCGTGAACAAGCCGCGGATGCACCGAACGACCCGACAAACTGAAATTTTCCATGGCCCGATAGGTATGAATACCCCGGAGGTCATCGGCCGGGATAGTTACTTCGCCAAGAAAGTCATGTTCGGTTCTGGTCTGCGTATTCATCAATTCATCTCCCTGAAGGGGTCAATCGCAACCTGATCAGGAAGAAACGAACCCGGTACAACCGTATGAAGGGAACGACGGACGCACTGTATGTGCGCAAACTGCCGGACATTCGCTCGGTAAAGAAGGGTTCCGATCCTACCCCTGGTTTCAGATATGCCGCGCATTCAGCAAATGCCTCCGGCGTGTCCTTGACCTCAGGTTGGCGTACATACAAAAATCTAGTGTATCGAGAAAATAATATCAACAGGAGACAAGGCTAGAATCCTGTCGTGGAAAAGAACTCCATGATCGATCCCATGAAGAGGTCTGGGGACGAGACTATACCATGCCCGTCATTGCCAAAGGGCGGGAGCATGAGCATGTGTGCATCGGCGCCGGCCCCGATATAGGCCATAAACATCCGTTCAGCCGCGGAACTCGGGATCGCCTTGTCGTTCCCGGAGTAAATCCATTGCGAAGGAACTCTCGCGCTTGCTCCCAGCTCCCCGCAACCCTCAACCCAATGATCCTGAACAGCCGGTGTGATCCTTCCCGACCCCATGGAGCGGTAGTTTGTTCCCCCTGAAATATTCACCACCCCGACGACACCCTCTATCGGCACCGAGGCGCAGGCGAGGACCGACCATCCCCCCTGGGATTGACCCATCAGAATAACCTTGCCGGGAAGGACGAACTCCTTTCCACTCCAATACTCTACTGCAGCCTGGTAATCCTTTGCCGCCGCCAGTCCGCACTGTACCGCGGTATCAAGGAGCTCTGAGTCCTCACCCTCGGATTTGCCGTACCCACGGCGCATAAAGTAGACGACAGCGTACCCTTCGGACGCGAGACTCTTGCAGACGGATTGATACCAATCCACCATAGTGTAATCACGG
>CAZQEF010000163.1:4345-4640 GCA_964592325.1 uncultured Treponema sp.
AGTAAATGATAATGGAATAACACTTAATACAATGAGAGGATACTTTCCATCGCCCTTAGGACGATAAAGCATAGCTTCCAGGCGATACTCCGTCCCTTCTATCATCGCGGGAAATGTCGCCGACTCCATCGTTGTTGGAAGGGATTTTGAATGATACTCGGGAGGCGCTACGCTCCAGTACTCCGGCAGTTCCTCACTCGCCTGGTCACTCCCGGAGTGGCAGGTAATGCCAAGGGCAAGAAAAAGCGCACAGAACAGGATCGCAGTAATCATCAATTTTACATTTTTCATGCCA
>CAZQEF010000164.1:0-4595 GCA_964592325.1 uncultured Treponema sp.
GAATCGTCATTCTTGATCCTCCCTACAGAGATTACCATGTCGAGCTCGGCGAGGTTTCCTCCTATCCGCCCGGATACAAAGAAAACGCCGGTATCTTCTGCCACAACAACCCCTGGGTTATCATTGGCGAAGTAAAGTCCGGCCGCCCGCAGAACGCGTGGGAATACTACAAGAAGATTGCCCCGGCCTTCCTTGAGGACATCAGCGAAATCCACCGCCTGGAGCCCTATGTGTACGCACAGATGGTAGCCGGCAAGGCCGCCCGCCGCCATGGTGAAGCAAAGAACAGCTGGCTCACCGGAACCGCCGCCTGGAACTTTGTCGCGCTTTCCCAGTGGATTTGCGGAATCCGTTCCGAACACCAGGGCCTTCGTGTTGAACCGCGGCTTCCCGCGCACGTGAAGAACGCGACCATTACCCGGACCTACCGCGGCTGTAAATACGTGATCGATATCGAGAACAAGGATCCTGCCGGCAAGATTACCGTTTCGGCGGTCTCTGGCGGAGTTTCCGTGGACGGAACACTCGTTTCGCCCGGTACCGGTGAAGTACAGCTCAAGGTCGTCGTCGGCTAAGAGTATTGCCGACTGCGAATCAGTAAACGGAAAACGTACCAGGGAAACCCGCTTTTTTGCGGGTTTCCTTTTTTTTGTGATACAATGGAAAGTCTCCCGGGTGCAGGTCCGAAGGAGAAGGGGTCCCTGATGCATGAGCGTGAAATTTCCATAGTCGTTCCCTGTTACAACGAAGCGCCGGCGCTTCCGCATCTCTATGCGGAACTTGCCGCGCTGAAGGCCAAAGTTCCCGGTGTATCGTTCGAATTTGTTCTGATTGATGACGGTTCAACCGACGAAACCCGTGAGGTTATTCGCACGTTGTCACATAAAGATCCCGATGTCCGCTATGTCTTTTTCTCCCGGAATTTTGGCAAGGAAGCGGCGCTTATGGCCGGACTGGAGGCAGCCCGGGGCAACTTTGTGGCTGTCATGGACGCTGATCTCCAGGACCCGCCCTCGTTGCTTCCGGACATGTATGCCGCAGTAAAATCCGGGGAGTATGACTGCGCGGCAACCAGGCGGGTATCAAGGAAGGGTGAGCCGCCCATCCGCTCTCTCTTTGCCCGGGCCTTTTACCGGCTCATGTCGAAAATATCCGACGCGCATATTGTGGACGGAGCACGCGATTACCGGCTCATGAGCCGGCGGATGGTCGATGCCATCCTGTCGCTCAAGGAATATAACCGCTTTTCAAAGGGAATCTTCTCCTGGGTTGGATTTGAGACCCGCTGGTTTGAATACAGGAATATTGAGCGGGTTGCCGGTGAAACAAAGTGGTCCTTCTGGAAGCTCTTCCTCTATTCGCTTGAGGGTATTATGGCGTTCTCTACGGCTCCGCTCATCGTTGCCTCGGTTATGGGCATTCTTTTTTGCTTCATTTCGTTTGTCACCATTTGCGTGGTTATCATCAAAACCCTGCTCTGGGGTGATCCGGTTGCCGGGTATCCGTCCCTGTTGAGCATAATTCTTTTTATCGGCGGTGTTCAGCTGTTTGCCGTAGGCATTCTTGGCCAATATCTCGCGAAAACCTATCTTGAGACAAAAAAGCGACCAGTCTACATAATCAAGGAGAAAAGCAAGTGACAGTCAACAAACTACTCGAAAAAAAGCGAATGCTGATTCTGGCATTGCTGGTAATGGCAGTGCTTGTGCGTATCTTTTTCGGGATCATGAAGAATGACTATCATTGTGACGAGGGAATAACCCTCGCACTGACAAACGGAACCTGGCCGGTTCATGTGTCGACCGATCATCGTCTTTCCTGGATGGATATGGGTGAGCTTTCCCGCCGGATATTTGACAACCGGCTGGAGAAGGGTTTGGTTGACTATGAAACCCTTACTCTTGCTACAGCGAAAGATGTTCATCCTCCGCTCTATTACTGGCTCCTTTTTGATGCCCGCAGGATACTCGGTCCGTCGAACCATCAACTTGCTTCCATTACGCTCAACATGCTTTTTTTTCTCGCGTCCTGCTTTTTCTTTATCGGGATCGTTTCCAGGATCTGGAAGGACGCGCGCGTTCTCCTGTTATCCCTGATTATTTTCGTGTTTTCGTCCGCAACCATTTCCCTGACTGTGTATATACGGATGTATGAGCTTCTCCAGATGACCTGTCTCGGATTTTTGTACAGTGCGGTTCTTGTCTGTTTCCCGGACAGGGACCGGAAGCCTTTATTTGTGGTGATTACCGGTATTGCAGGTCTTGCGGTTTTCTCAATTCTCGGTCTTTTGACCCATTACTATTTTTTGCTGTTCATCGCGCCGGTATGCGTGTTTGCCTTTTTCTGTCTCCTGATAACAAAGCGCCCCTCGACTCTCCTTTGGAGCGTGCTTGTCGTTCTTTTGGGACTGTATGTCGCACTGCAGGTATTTCCCCCCATGATCGAACACCTGACAAAATCACAACGGGCCGGGCAGAGTATCGACAACCTCACCACAAAAACAACCCTCTCCAGGATTGAAAGTCTCTGGGTTTTCGTGCGCCTCCTGTCCCGTAATCTGGTTCCCCTGGCAGTGCTTGTAGTTGCCGGGGTCGTAGCGATTTTTCAGCGAATCCGCGGAAAGGGGACAGATGTCTCAGCCGATACGGAGACGGCAGGCAGAAACACCGTGCCGTTCATGATTCTGATGATCATGGTATTCCTTTTTACCTTCACGGTCATTTCCATCTCGGCTCCCTACCAGACCGTACGGTATTTTGCCGCTTTCATTCCGGCATACGCGCTTGCCTTTGTATCGCTTATCCTGGTGCTGCTCCGGTACCGCAGCGCTCTCATAATTCTCGCCGCGTCTGCAATACTGGTTTTTGCGTATGGCGTATTGCCGGGAAACATGAATACGTTTCACGAGGACTACCCCGTTCCCGAAGATCGCGCATATCTTACGGATGACATTCCACTCATGATTATCGGGACCCCTTGGGGCTTTACCTGGAAAAACATGGTTCCCTACATGAACATTCCCCATGACAAGCGGGTTTATGTCATGGAGCAGGAAGCGGTGAATTTGTACAGTATTGCCCATGAAAGCGGATCAAATGTCGTATATGCGCTTGTGGATGATTACCTGCCGGAGACGACGGAGTACGAGCATATAAGCTACTACGCGTTTTTCCATGTGTACCGGGTAACCGTTGATCAATGAAAAAAAAAAGCTGTCCGGCGCAAACCGGACAGCTTTTCTTTTCAACAATTTTGAAGACCGTGCTCTTACATCACCGCTTCTACGGTGTGGTTTCCGTCCTTGAAATACGGAATTATCGAACCGTCAACTGCTTTCCCGTCAACCGTAAGCGAAGTTATTCCCTTGCTCTTTCCGGAAGGATTCTTCACGGAAATGGCATATGTCGCGCCGCGGCATTTCCTTTCAACGGAGAACTCTTTCCAGTCTTTGGGAACGCAGGGGTCGAGCCTGATCCCGGTGTGTTCCGGCCTGATTCCAAGAATGTATTTGGTGGATGACTGGTACATCCAGCTTGAAGTTCCGGAAAGCCAGGAGTTCCGTCCCAGGCCGAAAAGGGGATGTTCGTCTGACAGAATGTTCTGGGCATAGCAGTAGGGCTCGCATTCGTATTCGTCAATTGAATCATTCTTTGCCGCGGGATTGACGTTGTTGTAGTATTTGAACGCCTGATCCCCGTCTCCAAGGATGGTTTCGGCAATAATGGCCCAGGGATTCGGATGGAGGAAGATGCCCCCGTTTTCTTTTGCTCCGGGCGGATACGTGGTCACGCCGCCCTTTTCACGGTCATAGCCGTTATAACCGGGCCAGGAAAGCTTGATTCCCTTGTCGGTCGCAAGATGCGTCTTGACGGCATCCATAGCCGCGCGTCCCTTGTCAGATTCCTCCGCGAAACCGGAAAGAAGCGACAAGCTCTGGGCGTTGAGCCAGAGTTTTCCGTACTCATTGCTCTTTGAGCCGACCGGATTTCCCTTATCATCAAAGTAACGGACGAACCATTCTCCGTCCCATGCCGCATCGAGAACCGACTCTTTCATGTCATTGTACCAGCGGTCGAGTTCGGCTTTCTGCTCTGTCTCACCGCGGAATTCGGCGAGTTCGGAAAGCTCATGAAGCGCCCATCCGTAGAGGTTGGCGGTAAAGATACTCTCCGCGCCGGAAGGAAGGTTTACCGTGTCGTTCCAGTCCGCAAACCCGAGGAGGGGAAGCCCGTGCGCGCCGGTGTTGTTGCGGGTAAAGGTTACTGCGCGTTTCAGGTGGTCGTACACGGTTCCCGTTTCAACCGGATTCCTGCTTTTATCCTTTTCGTAGAAAGGAATTTTCTTGTCAAGGAATGCATAGTCGCCAGTTTCCTTGAGATAGGAGCATACGGCGAGGACAATCCAGAGTTGATCATCGGAATAATAATGCGGACGGTCTTCATACTCCATGGAGTCTCCGCGTCCGGCTTCCATGCTGAGGGGGTTGAACTGGTGATAGGCGGACCCGTCGGTACTTTGTACCGAGAGAAGTTTTTCCATGAGCTCGCGGGCTTCCTCCGGTATCTGGGCGATAACGCCCATGGTATCCTGGGAGG
>CAZQEF010000165.1:0-4588 GCA_964592325.1 uncultured Treponema sp.
CCGGAGCGAGCCGACAGAGGTTGGGGGTCTTCTCCGATATGGCATTTACCTTGCGCAAATCAAAAGGAACTCCGGCTTCATGGGCAATCGCCGGAAGATGCAGCAATGTGTTGGTACTGCAGCCAAGCGCCATGTCCGCGGCGAGGGCATTTTCAAACGCCTCGGGAGTCATGATTTTACGTGCGGTAATCTTCTTTTCCAGCAGATTCATGATGGCCATACCGGTCTTTTTTGCCAGGGCAATACGTTCGGCCTTGACTGCAGGAATGGTTCCGTTTCCGGGAAGCGCCATGCCGAGGACCTCGGTTACACAATTCATGGAGTTCGCGGTGAACATGCCGGAACACGATCCACAGGTGGGACAGGCACATTTTTCCATTGCCGAAAGTTCTTTTTCGTTCATGGTGCCTGCTCCGACCGAACCGACCGCTTCGAACATGTCGGTAAGGGATATCCGCTTTCCTTCGTATTTCCCGGCCAGCATGGCGCCGCCTGAAACAAAGATAGTCGGCAGATCAAGACGTCCGGCGGCCATAAGCATGCCGGGCACGATCTTGTCACAGTTGGGAATCATGACAAGCGCGTCAAACGCATGCGCGGTCGCCACGCTCTCGATTGAGTCAGCAATGAGTTCGCGGGTAACCAGGGAATACTTCATTCCCTCATGACCCATGGCGATGCCGTCACAGACACCGATAGCGGGGAATTCCATTGGAGTACCGCCAGCCATGCGTACTCCGGCTTTAACCGCGTTGACTATAGAATCCAGATGAATATGACCGGGAATTATTTCGTTCTTTGAATTGACAATACCGATAAGCGGCCGTGCCAGTTCCTCGTCGGTGTATCCCATTGCCTTGAACAGCGAACGGTGCGGGGCCCGTTCAATGCCCTTTTTTGCTCTGTCACTTCTCATACTGAACCTCCATTATATTGTACTGTCAGTACAACTTATTTGTATCTGTCGGATGTTTGCCAAATTATTAAACTAATAGTGTAATAATTGTATGAACACCCCTGATGAACTTCTAAAGTTGTTTGGTAACAACCTGCGGCTGTTACGCCGGAAAAGCGGCCTTTCCCAAATGGCGTTTTCCGAAAAAACAAAAAAGTCGCATACGTTTATCAACAATATTGAAAACGGGAAAAAATGGATATCGGCGGATACGCTTGATACATTCTGTCGGGTGCTCAAAGTACCACCGTATGAGTTTTTCCTTACCGATGACATCCGCAGCGAAAACAGTGCCATGAAACTGAAAAGCAGCCAGAAACAGCTGGTGGAAAGCCTGCTTGAAATGGCCGCACAATATGAAAAACAACTGAAATAACACATAAAAAGGAAGACTGCCATGGACACTATGAGAAAAGAAATGGTGATCCGCATCCTGGCTCTGCCTCCATGTTTTATTCAGCGCATTACGCACCGTATGCTTCGTCCGGCCGGGACGACCCTCCGTTTCCCCCGGAACCGGAGGACCGGCACCGGGAGCGGAGAGACGCCCGTTACAGACACTGTTACTGCTCAAGAGCCTGGAGAACCAGGTCACCCATCTTCTTCGTTCCGACAATCCTGTCGGCAGGGGCATCGCCGGCGATATCGCCGGTACGCCAGCCATCGTCCAGAACCGCGGCAACTGCCGCTTCTACCGCTGCCGCCTCGCGTTCAGTGTTCAGCGAGTAACGCAGCATCATGGCGCAGGTCAGGATGGTTGCCAGCGGGTTTGCGAGATCCTTTCCGGCGATATCGGGAGCGGATCCGTGAATCGGCTCATACAAACCGGGACCGGAATCTCCGAGAGAAGCGGACGCCAGCATACCGATTGACCCGGTAACCTGGCTTGCCTCGTCGGACAGGATATCACCGAACATATTGCTCGTGGCGATAACGTCAAACTGACCCGGATTCCGCACGAGCTGCATTGCCGCGTTGTCCACGTACATATACGACAGCTCAACGTCCGGATAGTTGCCTTTCATTGATTCGGTCACTTCCCGCCACAGCCGGCTCGATTCAAGGATATTCGCCTTGTCAACCACGCAGAGCCGTTTCTTCCGCTTCATGGCGGATTCGAATCCGATCTTTACGATACGGGTAATCTCGTCGCGGGAATACTTTTCCGTATCCCAGGCGGTGTTTCCGTCCTCGCTCCGTCCGCGCTCTCCGAAATAAATACCTCCGGTGAGTTCACGCACAATAAGGATATCAAGCCCGTCCTTTACGATTTCCGCCTTGAGCGGACAGGCTGATGACAGCTGCTTGAACATAAGCGCCGGGCGGAGATTGGCATACACCTTCATCTCGCCGCGGAGTCCGAGCAGCGCCGCTTCCGGCCGTTTTGAACCGGGAAGATTGTCCCACTTGGGTCCGCCTACCGCTCCGAGGAGCACCGAGTCGCTCTTCTTGCATACGTCAAGCGTTTCCGCAGGCAGGGGATTTCCGGTGGCATCAATTGCCGCGCCGCCGGCGAGTGTTTCGGTGAAGGTGAACGTGTGGCCGAATTTCTTCCCCACCGCTTCAAGAACCCGGCAGCCCTCACGGACGATGTCCGGTCCGATCCCGTCACCGGGTATGGTTGCTATTTTAAAGTCCATTGGTTTCTCCTTGTCCGTCCGCTCAACCGAGCTTCGCTTTCAGTTGATTGACGAGGCCGTCGGCCTTGATGATTTCCTGCATGAACGCCGGGAACGGCTGTGCCTGAAAGGTCTTTCCGCTCGTTACATTGGTGATCTTCCCGGAGTCAAAATCAACTTCAACCTCGTCTCCGGCATTGATACCGGCAACCGCTTCCGGGCATTCCAGGATGGGAAGACCGATGTTGATTGAGTTGCGGTAGAAGATGCGCGCGAAGGTCGCCGCGATGACGCAGGAAACACCTGCAGTCTTGATGGCGAGCGGTGCGTGTTCGCGGCTCGAGCCGCAGCCGAAGTTCCGGGTGGCAACCATGATGTCTCCGTCTTTTACCTTCGACACAAATTCCGCGTCGATATCTTCCATGCAGTGGGCGGCAAGTTCCTTTGCGTCCGAGGTGTTCAGATACCGGGCCGGGATGATAACGTCGGTGTCGACATTGTCGCCGTATTTAAATACGTGTCCGTGTGCTTTCATGTAAATCTCCTTACTTTTTGGGCAGTTCGGCCGGATCGGTGATGACACCGGTAATGGCACTTGCCGCGGCTACCGCCGGATTCGAAAGATAGACTTCGCTTTCGGGATGTCCCATGCGTCCGACAAAGTTACGGTTCGTTGTCGCAAGCGCCCGCTCTCCCTTTGCGAGGATACCCATATGGCCGCCAAGACAGGGACCGCAGGTGGGGGTCGAGAACGCGACACCGGCCTTTACGAAGATTTCCGCGAGCCCTTCCTTGACCGCCTGCAGATAAATTTTCTGCGTAGCAGGGAAGATGATACAGCGGATATCTTTTGATACCGTGCGCCCCTTGAGAATCTTCGCAGCAATGCGGAGGTCTTCAATGCGTCCGTTGGTGCATGAACCGATAACAACCTGATCAATCTTGAGTCCCTTGGCCTCGTCGATAGTTTTGGTGTTCGACGGAAGATGGGGGAACGCGACGGTCGGTTTGATGGTCGCGAGATCAATCTCGATAACCTGCTCGTATTCGGCATCGGGATCGGCTTCAAAAATACGGGCGGGGCGCTTGCCGTGCTCCTTGAGGTATTTGAGGGCAACCTTGTCCACCGGGAAGATACCGTTTTTCGCACCGGCCTCGATAGCCATGTTCGCGATGGTGAAGCGACCGTCAATGTCGATTGAAGCGACACCGGGTCCGGTAAACTCCATGGACTGATACAGCGCGCCGTCCACCCCGATCATACCGATGATGTGGAGAATCACGTCCTTACCGCTTGCCCAGCCGGAGAGCTTGTTCTTGAGGACAAACTTGATGGCGGACGGCACCTTGAACCAGGCGGTTCCGGCGGCCATGCCGGCGGCCATGTCGGTTGAACCGATACCAGTGGAAAAAGCTCCGAGAGCGCCGTAGGTACAGGTATGACTGTCAGCACCGATGACCACGTCTCCGGCAACAACAAGCCCCTTCTCCGGAAGCAGTGCGTGTTCGATACCCATGCATCCAACTTCGAAATAGTTTTCAATGTCGTGCTTGCGGGCGAATTCGCGCACCTTTTTCGCCTGTTCGGCGGCCTTTATGTCCTTGTTCGGGGTAAAGTGATCCGGAACAATGGCGATCTTTGTCCGGTCAAAAACGGTCTTGCAGCCGATCTTTTCGAATTCATTGATTGCTACCGGTGTGGTAACGTCGTTTCCAAGTACCAGATCCAGCTTTGCTTCGATGAGCTGTCCGGCGGTTACCGAATCAAGCCCCGCGTGCGCGGCCAGGATTTTCTGGGTCATGGTCATTCCCATTTTCGTCTCCTTGTGTGAGCGCCGGGTCCGGCTATCCGGTCGTAATGGCACTGTACTAATACTTAACTTACTTTAGTATAGTTTAACTTTTCTGTACAGTATCAGGCACTGTTTTTACGCCTTTTTTTCTGCATCCTTGATCAACTTGTACTCAAATGAATCAACCAGGGCGACCCATGAGGCCTCGATAAGGTCACGGG
>CAZQEF010000166.1:0-4579 GCA_964592325.1 uncultured Treponema sp.
CTAGCGGCAATTCAAACACTGCCGCACGCAGATAATGTGGGTTCGTTACTATAAGTAAAAAATGGCTGGAATGTCAAGGGTGCAAATGTCTAGCTGTCTTTCCTGGCATCGGCTTTTGCGGCCTCTTCTTCCTTTTTTGCTTCTTTCTTGTCCTTGAGATCGGCAATTCCGATAAAAATGGACACAAGACCGACAAAAGCTGCAAGAATCGGCATACAGCCCCGCAGGAACAGAAGTATGTCACTTCCCCACCCAAGGCCGAACCCGGCAAGTTCCGGCGGGAGCGCGGCAAAAACAGTAAATGCGATCAACAGTATTCCAACAACCAAAGCTACCATCCAAGGCCTCCTCGAGATGTAAACCCTGCAGCAATTTTCTCATACTTCGCGCCTATGGTCAACTCGATTCAGATTTGATATATTTTTCCTCATGAACTCTCATGTCAGTCAGTCTGCACGTTCGCCCGGAACAATACCGTTCCTGCGGAGTGTGTTTTCAATCACTACTCCCGTCCTTTTCGGGTATGTTGCCATCGGTATTCCCTTTGGGCTCATGCTGGTAAAAGCAGGGTATCCCTGGTGGCTCAGCCCGGTGATGAGCATCCTTATGTACGCGGGAGCAGGACAATACGTCGCAGTCGGGCTTTTTGCCGCGAAAGTTCCACTTCCGGCCATGGCTGCAACCATGCTTATGGTCAATATCCGCCACATTGTGTACGGTCTTTCGCTCATGGAGAAGTTCAAAACCGTCGGTCGGTGGAAACCGTATCTCGTATTTGCGCTCACTGACGAAACCTACGCGCTGTTGACCGGAGTCACTCCCCCACCGTCGGTCAATCCCGGCTCGTTTTACGGCAGCATAGCCCTGCTTAATCAGCTCTACTGGATTTCCGGCAGCCTCATAGGCTCCCTTGCCGGGTCACTGATTCCCTTTTCCTTTACCGGTGTTGATTTTGCACTTACTGCGCTTTTTACCGTACTGCTCATGGATCAGCTCCGCCGTGGCGGGAACAGTATTCCCGCACTCATCGGCGGTCTCAGTGCTGTAGTCGCCCTGATTGTCGCAGGGCCGGGAAACATGCTCATTGCCGCCCTTGCCTGCGCGATGGCAGCCCTGACTTTTTTCCGGGGAGTACGCAGATGATGACGGTACCGCAGGCACTGCTTGCCTCAATCGTTTTTGCCCTGATTATACTCGCTACCCGGGCTTTCCCGTTTCTGCTGTTTTCACGACGGAATCCGCCGAAACTGCTGCAGTTCATTGAAAAGTCGATTCCGCCTGCAGTTATGGCCATACTGGTTATCTACAGCCTCAAGGATATCCCCCTGAACGGTACAGAAGCACTTCCGTACGGAGCTGCCCTGTGTACGGCCGTAGCGCTCCATGCGTGGAAAAGGAATGCGCTGCTTTCCATATTTTCCAGTACAGCGGTATTCATGCTCCTGCGTCATGTTTTATAAGCATCCGGGAATACTTGACAGAAACAGTCAAATACCACAAAGTCGATACCACAACAGACATAATACAGGGTACGTATAGAGGAGATAATGGTGAAGGGCTGCGATATAACCATAGAACATGTTTCCAAATCCTTCGGAACATTTCATGCGCTTGATGATATCAATATCTCCATACAAAAGGGAGAATTCTTTTCGCTTCTCGGCCCGTCGGGCTGTGGGAAAACAACCCTGTTGCGCATTATCGCCGGCTTTGAATCCCCGGACAGCGGCATTGTTTCTTTTGACGGCACCAGCATCCTGGGAATTGAGGCAAACAAGCGGCAGTCAAATACCGTATTCCAGAACTATGCGCTGTTTCCCCACCTTTCAGTATATGAAAACATCGCGTTCCCCCTGCGGCTCAAAAAACTTTCTTCCGCGGAAATTGACCGTCGTGTCATGGAATATCTGCATCTGGTTCAGCTTGATACCCAGGTGCAGAAAAAACCGAATCAGCTTTCCGGCGGGCAAAAACAGCGGGTGGCCATTGCCCGCGCACTCATCAACGAACCGAGCGTGTTGCTCCTCGACGAACCCCTTTCGGCGCTTGACGCCAAACTCCGGTCAAATCTTCTTGTCGAGCTTGATTCCATCCACGACAAGATCGGCATAACCTTTATTTACGTTACCCATGACCAGAGCGAAGCGCTCTCCGTATCCGACCGCATTGCGGTAATGAACCAGGGGAATGTGCTCCAGATCGGAACACCCTACGAGATATATGAAAGCCCGGCGACACAGTTTGTGGCGAAATTCATCGGAGAAACCAATCTTTTCGATGCTACGGTATCCGCCTGTGACCGTACCAATGTCGATGATTACATGGTAACCCTGGACGTCCCCGAACTGGGCGGAGCAATAAAGGTTACCGATTATGACGAAACAAGAGCCGGACAGCAGGTAAGCTTCACGGTACGACCGGAAAAAGTCCGGATCACCCTGGAGGAACCGCCGGCAATCGGCAAGGAACTCAATGTTTTCCGGGGAGTGGTGGAAGAACCGGTCTATTCGGGATTCCAGTCCAAATTCTACGTGCGGCTCGACAATGGCACCCTCCTGAAGGTGTTCAAACAACATCAGAACTATCTTGAAGACGGCCCCGAAATCACCTGGAAAGATACCGTTTACTGCTCCTGGAGCGCAAACGACGGATATATCATCGAGGTAATCAATCAATGAAGGCCGGCAAGAGTCTGACGGGACGGAATTACGGACCCGCATACAGCTACCCGATGGGAGTATGGTTCACCGTCTTTTTTCTTTTACCGATTCTCATAATCGTTGTGTACAGTTTTCTCAAAAAAGGTCTGCACGGCGGAGTCGAGCGGGAATTCTCCCTGAACGCCTATCAGCAGATGTTTCAGTCGAGCTATGCCAAACTCCTGTTCAGGACCCTGTGGGTCACGTTTCTGTCCACGGTAGTTTCAATAGTGCTGGCGCTCCCCTGCGGGTATGCCATGGCGCGGAGCCGGTACCAGACCATCCTGCTGTTCCTCATCATCATTCCCTTCTGGACCAATTCGCTCATCCGCATAAACGCATGGATAGCCATCCTGGGCAATGAAGGCTTCATAAACGTAACACTCAGAAATCTCGGGCTCATCAGCGAGGGATTGCCGCTGCTGTACACCCAGCATGCGGTCATACTGGTTCTTGTGTACATGTACCTGCCCTATGCGATTCTGCCCATATTTACGGCAATGGACAAGTTCGATTTTTCCCTGCTTGAAGCCGCACGGGATCTTGGTGCCACAAAGGCGCAATCCATGTTCAAGGTACTGCTTCCGAATATCCGCTCGGGTATTGTTACCGCGGTAATCTTCACCTTTATTCCCATTTTCGGAGCGTACACGGTACCACTGCTCGTCGGAGGGAAAGACTCGTACATGATCGGAAACGTCATTGTTGACCAGGTCACAAAAGTACGCAACTGGCCGCTTGCCTCGGCCTTTTCGCTCATGATTACCGTGTTCAGCACGGCCGGCGTTTTGTGGATGATCGGCACCAGCGCCCGTGAAGCAGCACGCAGGAAAAACACGCCGGTCCGGCAGGAGGCGGCTCAATGAACACTCAGGGGAAGCCTCCACTCTACCAGCATTTCGTATCCCGCCTGACAAGGAAGCGCCCGTTTTCAGAGCCCGCACGTCATGCGCGCCGCGCGCTTCAGAACCGCCCGAGAATATCGATGTCAAACAGTGTCATGGCACTGTGCGTGCTGTTCCTTTTTCTGCCTCTCGCGGTTATCGTAGTTTTTTCGTTTAACCGTGCCAAAGGCATGGTATGGACCGGCTTCTCGGTCGGCTGGTATGAAAAACTTTTTCTGGACTCGGAAAAACTCTGGTCATCCTTCAGCAACAGCCTCATCATCGCGCTTTCCTCGGCCGGTACCGCCACCGTTCTCGGCACGCTTGCCGCGATAGGAGTAAACTGGTACCGGTTCCGCTTCCGGGTGTACATTCAGACCATCAGTTTTCTTCCCATGATTCTTCCTGAAGTGATACTCGGTATATCCATGCTCATTTTCTTTTCGGCAGTAAACCTGCCGCTTGGAATGCTGACCATTTATATTGCCCACACGAGCTTCTGCCTGCCTTTTGTCTTTCTCATGGTACTCGCCCGCCTCGACGAATTCGATTTTTCCATAATTGAAGCGTCCCGTGATCTCGGAGCGACAGAACGGCAGACACTGATCAAGGTTATAATTCCCGCCGTGATGCCCGGCATCCTTTCGGCCTTCCTCATGTCGGTAACCCTCTCGCTGGAAGACTTTGTGATCACGTTCTTTGTTTCCGGGCCCGGATCCACAACCCTGCCCCTCTATGTTTTTTCCATGGTCAGGTACGGCATTTCACCGGTAATCAACGCATTATCACTCGTATTGATTCTGGGGACCATGATTATTGCGTTCTCGCTCAGGAATTTCCTGAAAAACATAGCCGCGTCAAAATAACCGGCGCGACAACCCTTTCACGACAAGGAGGCATGGACGCCATGAAACAAACCATACGCGTTTTTGCTTTGCTTATGGCGGGAGCATTGGTGCTTCCCGCGCTTGGCTTGACCGGATGCAAGAAAAACAC
>CAZQEF010000167.1:0-1992 GCA_964592325.1 uncultured Treponema sp.
TACGACTATATGTGCCATGTATAAATCACCCCCTTTCGGTATGACCGTCGGTATCCGCCCACTATGCCAAATATTCGCAGCATGGTCAACACATCAGAACAGTATACGGTCAACAAACCAGTCCGGATCAACAGCTTCACCGTTTACCCTGAATTCCCAATGGAGATGCGGACCGGTTGAGAGTCCGGTACAGCCTGATTTTCCGATCAGCGTGCCGGCGCGGACGGTCTCTCCCTTCCTGGTGTCGAGTTTGTCAAGATGATAGTACAGACTGTAAACGCCGGGCAAATGTTCCACGACAACGGTCCATCCGGTAGTAATACGGAATTCGGACAGCACAACTCTGCCGTCACCCGACGAAAAAACAGGGGTGCCGGAAGGAATACCGAAATCTATCCCGTAATGGATGTTCCGCTGAGAGCCACCGTCGGAAAACCGGTACAGCCTGCGGTCTCCATAACCCGATGTTCTCCGTGTCGCCTGTACGGGAAGAATGAAGGGGCCGGTGAATACCGGAGCGTCATCTGAACGGGTTAAAAGAATTTCCGTGAGCTTTCTGATCTGTTCCATACGCTTTTTGCCGGTATCCGTTTTTATGGCGGTATTCTGTTCCGTAAGCGGTATGGTTTCGGCAACAAAGGGCCGTGTTTCCACCCGGAGTGCCAGTGTCAGGATTTCATCGCCGGAGGGGATCGTAATACGGTATTCTCCAGGAACGATGAGCGAATTGAGGGGCACGAGGGCGCCTGCGCGGTAGCCGTCCTTCTTTGTTCCCCCGAGGGGAAATGTAGTTGCCATGAGAAGCGGTTTATCGTCGCTGGAATACAGTGTCAGGATGGTGTCCCTGATTCTGGCCGGGGAATACAGCAATACCGGAACGGTTTCACCCGGAACTGCCGTTTCCGGAGCTGTAGCCGTGAAGGGAATGCCCGCGGTTTTGTCGGGATTTGCCCGAGCCGCGGCGTGTATTCCGGTAAAAAGCATTATTCCGGCAAGGAAAAGGCAGACTCCCTGCCGCGCATTCCGTACCGGAATCATGCACCCTCCGGCTTTTGCACGTCCTGCAGGATCAGTTGCGGGATTTCTGAGCCGTTGAATGAATTCCGTCCGACGGTGAATACGGTGTCTATGGCGTCGCCGACCGCGAAATCCCTGCCGAGCCGCTCCGCTGCGCGCCAGTAGACGGCGGGCCATTTGTACGTTCCACAGGCAACGGTGAGTTTGAGATGCAGTTTTTCCGTTTTTCCCATGATGTCCGCAGAAATGATTTTTATATTTCTCGCAAGAAAAGTCAGGGGATTATTGCCTTCCCCGTACGGTTCAAACCGGTCGGTAAGGTCAAGTATGGACGGTGTGAGGTAGTCATGGGGGAGTTCGGCGTCAATGGATACTTCTCCGCCGTTTTCAGATTCGGGGAATGTTATATCCGCGGAAATACGGACAAGACGCTCACGGAATTCCGGAAAATCCTTTTCATGGAGCGAGAAACCTGCGGCAAAAGTATGCCCGCCATGGTCGATAAAGAGATCTGCGCAGGGCTCAAGGAGGTCCTGCAGATTGACGCCCCGTGCCGAGCGCATGGAACCCACCAGGGTGTTGTCGGGCATGAACGAGATCACTATTGCCGGGACCTGAAAGCAATTTGCCAGGCGGTTTGCCATGATTCCGGTGATGCCCCGGTGGAAACGCGAGTCTGCCGCCACAACCAGTTTGTCATGATGTTGCGCGAGGCTTTCACGGGCAAGCGGCTCCGCGATAACCCAGGCATCCGTTCCCAGTTGCTTACGGTCGGTGTTCAGGCGTATTACTTCTTCCGACAGGCGGTTCCGGTCCGACTGGTTGTCCGACAGCAGCAGCGAGACGGCGACTTCCGGGGTTCCCATGCGGCCGGTCGCGTTGATTGCCGGCGAGATGAGCCAGGCGATATCGCCGGTTCCGATTTTTTTCCCGGTGAGGTTTTGCCGGGCCATGAGCTCGGCGAGACCGGGACGC
>CAZQEF010000167.1:2002-4576 GCA_964592325.1 uncultured Treponema sp.
TTGATCGCTGCAAGGCCCTGTTTAACCAGAATGCGGTTTTCATTCTCGAGCGGCATGAGGTCTGCGAGGGTCCCGAGTGCCACAAGCTGGAGTTCCTGTTTCTCTTTTTGTCCGTAGAGACTGTTTTGACGCTGGATAAACGTGACAAAGAGATTGCAGAAACCGTCAAGTTCACTGATCGGGTTGTCACGGTAGCGTCCGATCCGGGAAAAATCCTTGAGCCTGAGCAGGCTCATGTTCCTGATTGCCGGAATATGGCGGGAGATTTCCGGTTCAAGGTCGTGGAAATTGAATTCAACACCTTTGCCGAAAATTGCGGCAAGCTGTTTATGCTGAAGCGGGGCATCCCAGACAAAAATTTGCTGATCCTGTAAAAAGGGAAGCAGACGGGTCTGGGTTATTGATACCATACCGGGAACAACAGTCTCGCAGATGCGGTCTGTTTCCGTCAAGTTTACCATCTTGACTGCTTCAATCAGGTACGATTCGTTCGCCGGGCGTACATTTAAAAGGCATATCTGCTGTTTGTACAATTCAGTCAGAGAAAAACGCAGTGCGATGATGAACTTCCACGCGACGGCGCATCCGGCAAGATCGCGGAAGGGATATCCGCAGTCCGTAATCTTTGGATCAATAATCGCAACTGCCTCAGGCAGTATTTCGGGAGGATTATGATGATCCAGAATTACGGTATCAATCCCGAGTTCGTTTGCACGCTCAATTGCTTCGCGGCAGGAAATTCCGTTGTCGACGGTAATGATGAGAGTCCCGTCATTTTCCGCATGGGATTCAACCGCGGCAACGGTCAGACCGTAGGGGTCGTCTCCCGTCGGAACCCGCCACTGTACATCCATGGAAAGATCGGTGAGCGCCTGATGGAGGAGGGCGGTACTGGTAATACCGTCGACATCTCGGTCTCCAAAAATGAGGACCTTTTCTCCTTCTTCCCGGGCCATGAGAACCCGGTCCACGGCGTCTTCCATGTCGTGGAAAAGAAACGGATTATGGAGATACCGCAGGTCGTCCTCCATAAAGTACAATACATCAGGACCTTCAATTATATTCCTGCGCGCGAGAATGGATGCCGTAAGGGCGTCGCATTCGTACTTTTTTACCATATCGTGCACCAGGTTCCGGTTTATGTCTTTTTTATTCCAGATCATAGCTCGTTAATCTCTCCCAGAATCAACGGTTCGGTCCCGGGCGCTCCGTCTCCGTAGCGAACGGCTTTTGTCAGCAGCCCGGCTGCCTGTTCAATGCCGGCATCATCGCGACCGAACAGTTCCATGAGTACATCGCCTTTTTCAACATGGTCGCCACGGTGGCGGTGCAGTATGATTCCCGCCTCCGGACAGACCGTCTCGTCGGTACGGTTCCGTCCGACTCCGAGATGAACGCCGGCAAGACCGGTCATAAACGCATCGATGGCGGTAATGTAACCGGTTTCCGTCGCGACAAATTCGCTGTGGTGTTCGCTCCGTCGTTTCCCGCGGTCAGCGAGAAGTTTTGCGACATCGCCGCCCTGGCTTTCCACATTCTCGAGGAAAAGCTTCATGGCATTTCCGTTCGCTACCGCCTGCCGGCATTGTTCGAGTCCGTCAGCGTAGTTCGCGGTTGCTCCCCCGAGCACGGTCATCCAGGCGCCGAGCGCCAGGGTGAGTTCGGTAACATCCTCCGGCCCGTGTCCTTCAAGCACATCCATTGATTCTTCTATTTCAAGGAAATTACCCACGGTGTTTCCAAGCGGTTCATTCATGTTGGTGATAAGCGCGATCGCCTTTTTCCCCATTTCTCGTGCGGTGCCCGCAAGGCTCCCGGCAAGACGCTTTGCATCATCATATGATTTCATGAACGCGCCGGACCCGCATTTTACGTCGAATACAAGCGCATCCGATCCTTCGGCCACCTTCTTGGAAAGAATGCTTGCAGTTATAAGGGGAATTGATTCCACCGTTCCGGTGACATCGCGCAGCGCATAAAGGAGACGGTCCGCGGGGACTATCTCTTTTGTCTGACCGGTCATGGCAAATCCCGTTTTCTCAAGAAAGGACCGGAACTCGGGTACGCTGATCAGCGAACGGTATCCGGTTATGGAATCAAGTTTGTCCAGGGTTCCTCCGGTATGGCCGAGCGCACGGCCGCTCATCATGGGAACCCGTACACCGCAGGCTGCCACGATGGGTGCCAGCGGGAGCGAAATCTTGTCTCCGACGCCTCCGGTTGAATGTTTGTCCACAAAAGGACCGGCAATTCCGGATAGATCGATGCGTTCGCCGGAATTGAGCATGCACTCGGTAAGAATGCCGGTTTCAGCGAAGGTCATGCCGTTGAAATACACCGCCATGAGCCAGGAGGCTATCTGATACTCGGGTATTTCACCGCGAACGTAGCCGTTTACGAGAAACTCAATTTCCTTGCGGGAAAGTTCCTCTCCGTGTATCGACGCAGGATTCCCCCGTTTCTTCATGATAATGTCTACGGCTCTCATTACGGTCTCCTTGTATGGGTGGATTGGCTACAGAATGCCGTTGCCGGTTTCGATCGTCTTCATGGAGCCCCCCACCATGCGGTTCA
>CAZQEF010000168.1:0-4556 GCA_964592325.1 uncultured Treponema sp.
GCAGCCGGAGCGGAATACCGTAATCATCCAGACATTGTATCCGGTTTCGTACAAGACCGCAAAGAGAGTCCTCTATTTCAAAGACGGCATGCACACGGGATCCCTCAAGTGTCATCCGGCGTGCCATGATGAGCCCTATATCCCCGGAGCCCACAATGACAACATTCTTCCCCGGCATGACGCCGTAGATATTCACCATTTCCTGCGCAAGCCCGGCTGTGTAGATACCCGCGGGGCGTGTACCCGGCACGGTAAGCATTTCGCGTGTACGCTCCCGGCATCCGGTCGCAACCACAATTGTTTTGCCCTGTATGATCCGCTCGCCTTCCCGGCTCATGAACATCACGCGGTTTTCTTTTGTGATGGCGTGGACGAAAGACGATGTTAATACTTCAACCGGCAATTTTTCCAGAATTTTCCGGTACGCATGAGCGTATTCCGTACCGGTAAGTTCCTGACGAAATTTATGCAAACCAAACCCGACATGAATACACTGGTTCAGTATTCCGCCAAGCATTCTCTGCCGTTCAAGCAGAACGATGTTTTTCAAACCACTTTCTGCGGCACCTGCCGCGCATGCCATACCGGCGGGACCTCCCCCGATAATGACAAGATCACAGGTTCTCATTATCGAAGTCTCCCCCCTGCAATCAGGGATGCTCCCCCCCGTTTTGTGATCACATCATTACCGATACCCAGTTCTTCCGAAAGAATTGCCGCGATCTTCATTGTGCAGAATGAGCCGTGGCACCTTCCCATCTGCGAACGCGTTCTGAACTTGATGCCATCGAGCGTCTTCGCACCCCTCCGGACGGCCTCCCGTATTTCCCCGCGGGTAACCTGTTCGCAACGGCATACAATCTCTCCGTATTCCGGATCCGAGGCTATGAGTTTATTCCGTTCGACCGAATCAAGTGAGCGTACCCGGGGAATTGCCGTGCGTCTGGCGATGTACCGGTTCTCCGGTTTCAGTTTCAGTCTGTCTGCCAGGAGAGCAAGAACATATTCTGCAATGGCCGGTGCCGCTGTAAGCCCGGGCGATTGTATTCCGGCAACATTCACAAATCCTGGAGCATCCATCTGTATATGAAAATCTCCGTGTGATGAAACCGGCCGGAGCCCGGCAAAGGAAGCAATGATTGAAGCGTAATTCACTTTCGGCATTATATTTTTCACGCTTTCCAGAACCCGCATTTTTCCTTCCTCGCTTGTCGCGAGATCCTGTTTGTCTGCAATATTATCAGCCGTCGGGCCGATCATGGTATTTCCGTCTACCGTGGGAATAATGAGTATACCTTTGGATACCTTTCCCGGCACCGGAAAAATGATCCGGTGTGAATAATGGCCCTCGTGTCTGTCGAGAAGGAATTCTTCTCCTTTCCGGGGATGTATCGGGGGAATTGACAGGCCGGCCATTGCCGCTGTTTCATCCGCATAAAGACCGGCGGCATTTATGACGGTCTTTGTCCGGTACTCCCTGTGCCCGCATTTTATGAGCCAGTACTGCGCCTCGCGGATTATCGCGGTTACTTCCGATTCACAGTGCACTTCGGCACCGTTTGCTACCGCGTTTTCTGCCATGGCGTACACTGCTTCATAGGGATTTATGACGCCGGCCTCCGGAGCCAGGAGCGCGGCAGTAATGCCGTGAGAAAGGTTGGGTTCATTCCGTTCAAGCCAGGCGCGGTCAACCAGTTTCATGCCGGGAACACCAAGCCTTTCACCGTTTCTGCGAATATTCTCAAGATCTGGTTCCTCTCCCGGGAAAGCGACAACCAGTTCGCCGCATGACAGGAACGGAAAATTCAGTTTGACGGAAAGATCACGATAGAGTTCATTTCCCCGTACGGCAAGCCGGGCCTTCAATGTAGCGGGTTCAGACTGGAAGCCGGTATGAATGATTCCGCTATTTGATTTTGAGACACCGAAACATGGTTCGCATTCTTTTTCAAGAAGAATGTGCTTACCGTCATAACGCGCGAGTGCGTGGAGGATGGCGGTCCCGACGATGCCGCCGCCAATAACGAGGGTATCATACATCTATTTCGTCCTGGCCTGACGAAGTGCTTTTTTCCAGCCGGCAAGACATTCCACGCGGCATGCATCGTCCATTGCAGGAGTGAACACCGTATCATTTTTTTTGATTGCGGTAATGGCTTCCGGACCTGACCAGAAACCACATTGCAACCCTGAAAGAAATGCGGCGCCAAGAGAGGTTGATTCAACCACGGACGGACGTCGGACCGGAATGTTGAGCATGTCTGCCTGGAACTGCATGAGCCAGGAATTGGCAGCCGCGCCACCGTCAACTGCCAGTTCACTCACACACGAACCGGTTTCCGCTTCCATGGCCCGGATGACATCCAGACTCTGGTAAGCCATTGATTCGAGAACGGCGCGTGCAAGATGATTGCGGTTAGACCCCCTGGTCAGGCCAATGAGAGCACCCCGCGCATCCATGTCCCAGTGCGGTGCGCCGAGCCCCACGAAAGCCGGAACGAGATACACCCCGCCGTTGTCCTTCAGGCTACGTGCCATTTCTTCCGTTTCGGACGCGTGTTGAATGATGCCAAGTTCATCCCGGAGCCATTGCGCCGCGGCTCCGGCGACAAAAATTGATCCCTCCAGGGCATAACAGGGATTTCCGCCGGCGTCTATTGCGAGCGTACTTAAAAGGCCCTTTTTGGAGTGGATACATTCCTCGCCGGTATTGAGCATGGCGAAACAACCGGTGCCATACGTATTCTTCACCTGGCCGGGAGCGGTACAGTTCTGTCCGAAGAGCGCTGCCTGCTGGTCACCTGCAACGCCGCAAACCGGTATGCCCCTGATCGCATCTATGGCGGTAACATCTCCATAATAGTCTGAAGACTTCCGTATATCCGGAAGCATTTCGCGCGGAACACCGAGCAGGGAACAGAGTTCGTCATCCCAGGCCATGGTTGAAATGTTACAAAGCATGGTTCTGGACGCATTGGTGTAATCAGTGGCATGAACCGTACCGCCGGTAAGTTTATGGATAAGCCAGGTATCTATGGTTCCAAACACGAGATTCGCGTGTTCGCCCGTATGATCGAGAATGTAGCGCAACTTTGTGCCGCTGAAATACGCATCAAGCGGGAGACCTGTTTTTCCGGTTATAACCGCCTCATGATCCCTCAGCGCATTGCACAGATCGGCTGTTCTCCGGCATTGCCATACGATTGCGTTGCACACGGGGCTGCCGGTTTTCCGGTCCCAAACCACGGTTGTTTCCCGCTGATTCGTTATACCCACTGCTTTTATACTTCCCGGATATTGCGTACATACATCGGTAACGGTATCAACTACGGTTTGCCAGATTTCCATTGCATCGTGTTCAACCCAGCCCGGCTTCGGGTATTTCTGTGAAAACTCTTTTGAAGAACGCGCTACGATACACCCGTCCCTGTCGTAGAGAAAGGCAGTTGTACTTGTCGTCCCCTGGTCAATTGAAAGGATGTACTTCATGTGCTTATGAAATCCGCAATATCGGAAAAAACCTGTTCCCGGTTCGCATCGATACACAGGGAATGATGAGCGCCTTCATAGCGTTTATATCGTGCAAGTACGGGTATTTTTTCTATGATCTTCTTTGTAGCTTCATTGTTGACCAGCTTGTCATTCTCCGCCTGAAGCGCAAAGACCTGAGTATGTATTCCCGCGATATCCTTTTTGAGCGCAATCTGCAGAAGCATCATTGCAAGTGACAATTTTGCAGTTACACGGGTCAGTTCTTTTTTGGAATTGATCAGATAATTAAGTCCCTCTGCGCTGTTGCAAAAATCACGATGTTTATATGGTAGCGTAATATGGAGTTTTGGATTGAATACTATACCTATACCGGCCTTTATCTTGTCCGTAATTGAAAACACGTTACCCTCAACGAATGCCGGCGAAAGAAGAACGGCTTTATCGGCTTCCGCAGTTTCAAGATATCGTGTCACGATCATTGCCCCGAGACTTTCCCCGAGAAGTACTGCTTTTTTCCCGGGGTACGTCTTCCCGAGATGCTCGTGCATGAGTCCGAGCTGGCGCACCCAGACCTGGTAGTTTTTTACGTAGCCCGGCATCCCGTTCGATTCGCCAAACCCGTCGAGTTCAAGTGCTACCACGGCGATATTTCTGGCATAGAGATACTCGGCCATCCAGGTCCACCGGTCAGCACAGGCGCCGAGTCCCTGGATGGCCAGCACCACCGTATCAAAGTGTTCCGGAATCCAGTCGTAATACAACAGTTCGCGGTCCCTGAAGGATAATCGCTTTATGGTCATGATGAGCCATCCCGTACTGGCAGCAGTAACAAACGGCAACGCCGACATTCTCAGTGTAGGGCACGCCTGTTTTTTCTGTCAAGGAAACAGTTACTCAAGCGGTCGTTGCGCAAGCGAAAGATCTACATGACAGTACCCGCCGGGATGTTTTTCCAGATAATTCTGATGATACGGCTCGGCGGGATAGAACGCACCCGCTTCACGGATTTCCGTAACGGGCTTATTCTTCCAGATATTTGCACTTTCAAGTTTCAAAAGAACCCG
>CAZQEF010000169.1:0-1071 GCA_964592325.1 uncultured Treponema sp.
CCCGTAGTACGACATGGCTGAATACCAGTCTGAAGTGGTCATCAAATAATCCTGATAGTAGTCGTACACCAGCTGCTTGCCCACGTTATTCGGTGTGTCGGCCGCGGTTGTCTGTCTGATGAGATCGCAGTAATTGAAACCTCCACCCGGGATATTGTTGGGAGAGGCCACGAAGTATTCAGCGTTGTTCCGGTACTGGTATGCTTCTTCTACAGAACCGCCGAGACAGACGTCCAGCATGAGTATTGAGAGTTTGTCCGTTCCGGTGTAACTCTGATTTGTCAGCGCTGTTGATACGTCATTGGTGGAAAGGAAGTCTGATCCGCCGTTCGATTCATCCCAGCACATGGCACGGGTTGTGGGCATCGATATACTTCTTCCGTCAGCGAGACGTACCTTGAGAGGCGCGCTCCGTGGACCGCCGCCGTGATTGGAGAAGCATAGTGCCACATTGTCGGCGGTATACCGCTCCTGTACCCAGCCAAGGAAGTTTTCCAGGGTTGCCTGGCTGCTCATGTCAACTTCATCGTTAACAATCCAGCTGGCACTGCTGGTCAAATCAATGGTACCGCTTTCCAGAACGGTATTCGGGCTGTACAAATAGGAACGATTCTGCGGCCCCAGCTGGTAAATGCGGGTATGTTCCGACGCGTATTGCGGCGTTTCGTTTATGTCGCCTGTCCAGCCGTCCCAAAGTACGACAACATTGATTGAAGTCGAGGCATCCTTGTTTCCAAGCCCCTGCTCCATCTCGTTCAGGTCTGTCCACAGATAGTCATGAAGATTATTATCTCCATCAAGATACATGATAAAGAGCCAGTTTGAATTCTGTACGGTGATCGCCGGTGTCGCGGAGACGGTTGTTGCGGCCGATTCGGTGTCGTTGCCGTCAGTTCTGTATACATCAAAAGTATATTCAGTACCGTTTATAAGTCCTGTCGCCTGGTATGTGGTATTTTCGGTTGTAATATCCAGTGAGGCTGCGGTACATACTATGTGGTATTCTTCGGTATAATCCGCGGCGTCCCAGGAGAGCGTCACCGTCTGATCGTCAGGTGTGGCGGTAAGGCC
>CAZQEF010000169.1:1081-4532 GCA_964592325.1 uncultured Treponema sp.
GTTACCGGTATCAGTTGCGGAATGGTATATGCGGGGGCGGCCGCGGTGGTTGCCGAAGTATGGGCAGTGATGACAACACTGAGGTCCGCTGATGCGGAGGAGGCAACAAACGGTTCGAAGGTGTAGGTCGCTGTATCGCTGCTGGTGTTGTAGCTTGTTCTGGAAGCTGTTACCGGTATAGCGGCCCCGCCGTCAACCGATGCGGTAAACCAGATTTCCGCCGCGCCGGGAATTGTGCTCATGGAAGGCAGGTCAACCGTTATTTCACGGTCATCGCGATCGACAGAAACAGAATCAATATTGAGCCCGTAGACTGCAGTGAGTGCGAGGTTCGCGCTAACCGGTGTGGAGAAGTTGTATTCGGTGGTACCGTCAGCGCTCCAGAAGCGGAAGAGATATCCCGCTTTGGACGGATCAACAGCGGGTTCAGTTGCAAGATTTCCACTTTCAACCGCCTGTCCGGCAGGAGTGGGAGATCCGCCTGCGGCATCGAAACTGACTACATACGATTGTGTCCAGACCGCATACAACGTTATGTTTGCGTTCGTTCCGGCTGCTGTATCAAAGAATACAATCGGAGTTGTCGTAGCATCGAGTGTCCATCCGAGCAGATTCCAGGATCCAGCGACATCGGTTCTGGTTACTGCCGGAATGGTAATAGTGGAATCGATATCCGCATGAACCGTTTCTGTCGATTCTCCGGAACCGGTGAACGTTCCGCCCGTGGCATCAAGCGTAATTACGCATTGCCATTTCGCGGTCAGGGTAATGTCAGACTGAACACCGCTGTTAAAGGTATACAGTGTTCCGCCGGATGTGTACCATCCCGCGAAAAAATAATCATCCTTTACCGGATTTGTTTCCGGCATAATCGCATTCTCCCCGTATGATACTGTCTGCGCGGGAGGTATGGGTGTTCCTCCGTCAGTGTCAAAGGTTACGGTATACGTTGCATTCGGTATTGGCAGAGGTACCGGATCCGATCCGCCGCCTCCCCCCGAACAGGAAAGTACCAGCGTAAGCGCCAGCAGCATACATGGGATGGTAAACAGCTTTCTTTTACATGATAACATTTATTCCTCCAGTAACATAATGAGCAGATACAGAGCACTTTATATTTTGTTTCCATTGTACCACGCAAAATGGGGATTTCTTTGGGAAGGGAACTAATTTTCAACAATTCTGGTAGCAGTGTTTTACGATTATGCCAGGAATGTCTTTAGGCGATATGAATTATTCCAGTAAGCGATAGTCTCTATGTTCCTGAGCCCGGAAGAACTGGCCGCCTTCCGCGTCATCGGGGAGGAGGGCGGGAACGAGAGCGCCTGGAAGGACGGTTTCGGGCTTGTTGTCCGCGTTGGGCCCGCCGAGGTCGGTGCTGAGCCAGCCCGGATCGAGGCGGCTCACAATAACGCCTGAGCCTTTCAGTTCTGCCGCGAGATCGTCGGTCCACTTGTCTATTGCCCACTTTGACGCGCCGTACGCGGCAAGCTGCGGGGTTTTATCGATACCGCTCGTCAGGTTGATGATCCGGCCCCATTTTCGCTCCCTCATGGTAGCGACAAGTTTGACCGTCAGGCGGACAGGCGCGAAAACATTGATCTGGAAGATTCGTGCCCAGTCTTCCTGCGTGTGTTCTTCAAGATTCTCCCGCCATTCCTGCTGGACGGCTGCATTGTTGTAGAGGATATCCACTCCCCCCATTGCAAGTACCCGGTCGGTAATTTTTTCCACTTGCACGGGGTCGGAAAGCTCTCCGGCCACGACGAGCGCGGTAGCGCCCGCATTAACGACGTCCTGTACGGTAACCCGGCAGGCTTCCTCCGTTCGGCCATGGCAAATGACGGTAGAGCAGCCCTGTTCAGCAAGGGCGACGGCCACGAGCCGTCCCACACCACGGCTTGATCCGGTAACAAACGCGGTTTTTCCTGTCAGTTTCTTCATTGATCCCCTTCCTTATTGTGTTTACGCGAGCTGCAGGCTGTCGCTGGTGTATTCCATGAGTTCTATATCATTTCCATCAGGATCCTTGATCCATGCCTGCAGGGATCCGTCCATGCCTCTGGTAATATCTGTTACTTCGCATCCGGATTCGATAATGGTTTTAAGTATTCCGGCGAGGTCCTGCACCTCAAGACAGAAATGCTGATATGTTTGTCCGGGTAGGGGGGAACGATTGCCGGGAGTGCCTCCCCACATTTCGCAGGCTCCGGCGGTGTCGAAGAGTTCGATAAAGCTGTTGCCACCGATCGCAAAATAGTGACCGAACACTCGTCCGTCACTGAGCCGGAGAGAGAATTTGACAGGAAGAGCGAGCGTATCACGGTAGAATGTGGTCATTTCATCAAACCGGTTGGTCTGAAAACAAAGATGTGCGAGCCGTGTAATCATGTGGTGCCTCCATACTCATTATGTTGCCAATGGAAACAAAAGTCAAGGAGACGATACCGGAAGGACGTGCTATACTGACGGTCATACAAAAGGAGATGCAAATTATGGAAAAGAAAGACGCTCGCGGTTATATTCCGGTTGCCCTCGTCGCGGCGGCTATCATTATTTCAGTTTTGGTATTGTCGAATGCGTTCCTCAACCGGAACCGCAATGAGGACCTCATTTATACGACCGGCCTCGGGAGCATGAACTTCGAATCTGACCTGGTTGTATGGTCGGCTTCGTTTACCCGGGTCAACGCGGACTTGCAAAGCGCGTATGCCGATTTGCATAACGACCAGGCGGTCATAGAAGAATATTTGCGGGAAAACGGTGTTGCGTCCGGCGACTTTGTGTTTTCGTCGATAGACATATACAAGGAATACGACACGGTAGAAGACCGTGACGGCAATCGTCGTCAGGTATTCAAGGGCTATACACTCCGGCAATCGGTGACGGTCGAGTCCGATGAGGTCACGAAAGTCGAGGATATTTCCCGCGGGATTACCGGACTGATCAACCGGGGACTTGAACTCTATTCCGAGTCGCCGCAGTATTACTACACCAAGCTCTCCGAGCTCAAAATGGAACTGATTGAACGCGCGACTGAAGACGCGAAAGAGCGCGCACAGATAATTGCAACCCGTTCAGGCGCGAAGCTGGGAAAACTCAAGAACGCAAGCATGGGCGTCTTCCAGATAATCGCGCAGAATTCAAACGAGGACTATTCCTGGGATGGCGCCTTCAATACGAGTTCAAAGCAGAAAACGGCAACGATCACCATGCGGCTGCAATTCGGAATTCGCTGAGTCTTGTGCCCTGTCGGGGTAGTACAACAGCTGCAGGGAGAGGAGTACACCGGCGGGGAGTTCACCCGCCGCGGAGAGTTGCAGTACCGGTATTAATCAATCTATAAAAAATTATTGACACTCAAAAATCTCGAACCTATACTTTGAATACAATCTTCCGTCCGCGAGAAACTGATAAACGGATTGTTTTGTAGTAGAATAGGGGATTGATC
>CAZQEF010000170.1:0-4531 GCA_964592325.1 uncultured Treponema sp.
ACTCAGAAGAAACCGGCATAAAAAGAAATAATCCAGCTCCGGGCTCCGGTACTGTTATGTATTACGTACGGCCCGGACCGGACTTTTTTATGTATGTGCGGATATTATGCCGCTGTTTCAACAGTATGCAAAACGGCTTTATGCTGGCTTGCACTTTTGAAAAGGATCGTAAGCCGAAGGTTTACGGTCTTTTTTTTTGACCTCGTCTATGGTATAATCCTCCATCATGTCAAGATCCCTGCTTTCCCTAATACACAGTCCTGAAGATGTCCGGACGCTTTCAGGTGAAGAAATAACGCTTCTTGCGGCGGAAATCCGGAAAAGAATAATTGATGTTGTCGGAACAAACGGAGGACATCTTGCAAGCAATCTCGGTGTAGTCGAGCTGACCATTGCGCTTCACCGGGTGTTTGACAGTCCCCGTGACGCCTTTATCTGGGATGTCGGGCATCAATGCTATACCCATAAACTGCTTACCGGCAGAGCTGATCACTTTGACACAATACGAAAAAAGGACGGTTTGTCGGGATTCCCCAAACAGCTGGAAAGTCCTCATGACATTTTTGATACCGGTCATTCTTCAACATCAATTTCCGCGGCGCTCGGCCTCAGGATGTCCCGCCAGATAACCGGTGAATCCGGCAAGGTGGTTGCGATTATCGGAGACGGCGCACTCACCGGCGGAATGGCGATGGAAGCGCTGTCCCATGCGGGAGAAATATCACGGGATCTGATTGTTGTACTCAACGATAACAAGATGTCCATCAGCAGAAATACCGGAGCTCTCTCCGAGTATCTGAGCCGTTTGACCATGGGAGCTCATTATCAGCGGTTCAGGTCAAGAGTGGATCGTGCCATCAGTATCATTCCGCTTCTTGGCGGCCCTTTGAGCCGTTTCGTGCATCGTTTCAAACGGGGTATCAAGGGCATGCTGTTCAAGGACAATCTGTTCGTTGATCTCGGGTTCGAATATGTCGGGCCGCTGAACGGCCACAATGTCGAAGAGCTCGAAAAAGTATTCCGTGATGTGCGGGCGCTCAGCCGCCCCGTTGTCGTACATGTTCAAACACAAAAGGGGCGGGGATACAGTCTGGCGGAAGATGACCCTTCCACCTTCCACGGTATCGGACCTTTTTGCATCAGCGACGGGAAAGTTGAAAAATTCAACACGACGAGCTTTACCGAGTCCTTTTCACAGGCTCTGCTCGATTGCGCCGAATGTGACGACCGGATTGTCGCGATTACCGCAGCCATGGCAAAGGGCACCGGACTTGTTCCGTTCCAGCATCGTTACGCCAACCGCTTTTTTGATGTGGGAATCGCGGAACAGCATGCGGTTACTTTTGCCGCAGGGCTTGCGGCAGGGGGAATGCGTCCGGTTGTCGCCATTTACAGTACCTTCATGCAGCGAGCGGTCGATCAGCTCATTGTTGATGTTGCCCTCCAGAATCTGCCGGTAATTTTTGCCATGGACCGCTCCGGCCCTGTTCCTGATGACGGTGAGACCCATCAGGGCATATTTGATCTGGCCCTGTTCAGGCCGATCCCCGGTATTTCCATACTTGCCCCTGCCTCCACGGTTGAGATGCGCCTCATGCTGAAATGGGCTTTTGACCAGCACAGCCCGGTCGTCCTCCGTTATCCCAAAGCCCCCTGTCCCACCGAACAGGAGGGGTTTTCCCTTCCTGTTGTGAACGGGCAAGGTGTTTTTGTACAGTCGGAAGGTCTGGATTCCCTGGTCGTTTGTACCGGCGGGATGTTTCCCGAAGTGCAGGAAGCAGCCAATATCCTCGGCAGATCGGGGAAACCGGTTGATATACTGAACCTCCGGTTTGTCAAACCCGTGGATGAACCCTGGTTTCTTGATGCCGTGCACAAATACCGGAATATTGTATTTGTCGAAGACGGTGTCATAACCGGCAGTATAAGCCGCGAGCTTGAATCACTCGTGCACCGGATGAACCCCCGGACGCGATGCACGGTACTTGCCTTTCAGGAACTCTTTTATCCGCAGGGAACCCGTTCGGATATTCTTTCCGCAGCCGGACTTTCTCCGGCCCATATCGCGGATTCCGTCACCTCCCTCCGTGCGGCTGCACATTCGGATTATCGTGTATGAGCGTGTCTTTAAACCTTGCCCGGGGACGCTGTGTCCGTACCGAACTGCCCGCTCTGGTTTTGGGTATACTCAACGTTACCGATGATTCTTTCTGGTCAGGAAGCCGCGCGTCCGGTGTGGATGCAACGGTTGAACGGGCCTGTGAAATGGCTGCATCGGGAGCGGATATTATCGATATTGGCGGAGAATCAACGAGACCCGGGGCACAGTATGTTTCCGAAGAAGAAGAGCTTTCGAGAATCCTTCCGGTTATCACCCGGTTGCGTAAAGAGTGCCGTATCCCGATTTCTGTCGATACGAGGAAGTCTGCCGTTCTCATGGCTGCTCTTGATGCCGGCGCGGATATGCTCAACGACATATCCGCCATGGAAGATGATACCGCCATGCCAAAGCTTGTTGCCCGGGCAGAAATACCGGTAATACTCATGCACAAAAAAGGTTCTCCCGATACCATGCAACAGGATCCGGACTACCATGATGTCTGCACCGAAGTAAAGCAATACCTTTTTACGCGGGCCCGTGCGGCGGAGGAAGCGGGTATTGCGCACGAAAAAATCATTCTCGATCCGGGTATAGGATTCGGAAAAGGATATGATCACAATATGGCGCTCATAACGGGACTTGCGGAAATTGCTTTCGGAGGCTACCCTGTACTTATGGCCCTGTCGCGGAAACGTGTTATCGGGCACATAACCGGGCGGGATATCCCCGACCGGCTGGCGGGAACGCTGGCGGCAAACATGGTTGCTGTCCGTAACGGAGCAACGCTGCTGCGGGTACATGATGTGGCGGAAACCGTTGACATGCTCAAGGTAGTACGGGAGACTGAAAAAAAGTGGAATTCCTGAAAAAAGCCGGTGCGTTGTATGCAGTGATACAACCCTTTCTTGATATTACCATCCTTGCCTTTCTGCTGTACCTGTCGTACCGCATCCTGGTAAAAACACAGGCGATACAACTGCTCAAGGGAACCATATCCCTTTTTCTCGTATACGCCATTGCCTTTTTACTCCGGCTGAACACCCTGTTATGGCTTTTGAACATTCTTGCCCCCGGCTTGCTTATCGGTGTCGCCATCGTTTTTCAGCCTGAGTTGCGCAAGATATTTCTCAAGATCGGACAAAGTGACTGGCTCAGGATAGGAACGAGAAGCAAACACAGCCATCTTGATTCTGTCATGACCACAGCGGAAATTCTTTCAAAGAGGAACCGGGGCATGCTCGCCGTTTTTGTCAGGAGAAACGGTTTAAGGGATATCGCCGAAACCGGCACGCGGCTCAATGCCGAGCTTTCCTCCAGCCTGCTTGTTACCATCTTCGGTCATGATACTCCGCTTCACGACGGAGCGGCTATCATTCAGGGAGGAAGACTTCTGGCCGCGGGATGTTTCCTGCCGCTGTCTGAACAGCAGGATATCCGCAAATCGTTTGGCACGCGTCATCGGGCTGCTTTGGGTCTTTCCGAGGAGACTGATGCCGTCATTCTCATTGTCTCGGAAGAGACCGGAGCAATCAGCCTGGCCTATGATTCCAGTCTGTATTATGACCTCACCTCGGCGGAAATAACCCGTCGGCTTGAAGAGTTGCTTGATCTGGGCAGTGACGGCACACAATCGGAGGACGCAGGTAATGACGGCAAAGAACATAACTGAGAAACTGCTTGAAAACTGGCCTGCCAAGATCGTCTGTCTCACACTGGCCCTGCTTTTGTTCATGTTTTACCGGATGTCGACGCTCGAGCAGCGGGTGTTCTCTGTGCCCCTGCGGATACAGACAAATAATGACATTGTTCCGGCAGGGAGCTATCCACGCACGGTGACCGTACGGCTCCGCGGTGAAATGGATACCCTGTATCCGGTGGAAGAGAAGGACATATCCGTCTTTGTGGACCTCTCGTCCCTTGACCGGGAAGGAGAATACCGTTTTCCTCTCCAGGTTCGGGTCGCCGGAACGGCCGGTACCTCCGATGCTCTTGAGACTGCCGTTGAACCTTCGGAAATCCGGATACGCGTTGAAACACGCACCGTGAAGAAAGTACCCGTTGTTCCCAACTTTGCAGGATATCCGGAAGCCGGATACGAATTTGACGGATATCTTGTCAACCCGGTTTCTGTTGAAGTAAGCGGTCCGAGAACGGTAGTTGAAAGTATTGAGGAAATGCAGACTGAAGCCATTGATCTTTCGGGACGTAACGCGGGATTTGAAGGTACGGCGCTGCTGGTAAACAGAAACAACCTCATAACCGTGAGCAGCGGAGGAACCGTTGAGTATCGTGTACGCATTGCGCCGACCATCGTAACACGCACAGTAACCGGTTTGTCGCTCCGGTTTGATTCGCTTAATGAGCGCCTCATGGTGGTTAACGGTGCGGACCCCGGTATGGTGAGTGTTCGGGGACGACAGATTGATCTGG
>CAZQEF010000171.1:0-4512 GCA_964592325.1 uncultured Treponema sp.
GGGTTCCCCGGCGGGGTGCTTAGCTCCACGCGCGGGTGCCAGGCTCGCTTTTTTTTCAACAATTTTGATAGCAGTTTTCAACAATTTTGATAGCACTCACCCCGCAACCAGCGATTCCAGTTTTTCGCGGATAAACTCGCTTTTCTCCTTGAGGCCAATCTTTCCCGTTTCCAGAAGTATCATGTTGGGATTCTTCGGGTCGAGTTTTACCCGGCCGGCAGATTCCTGCATGAGCCTGAGGAGCCGTTCCACCGAGACTTTCGAGACGCGGGAGAACTCCACCTGCACCCTGCCGGCCCGTTCCCGGAGGCTGGAGATTGAAAGGGTACGGCAGATGATCCTGATTTCGGCGAGTGCGAGCAGGCTCTGTACTTCGTCCGGGATCGGCCCGAAACGGTCAGCCAGCTCGTTGTACACACGGTCAAGTTCATCCCGGGTCGATATGGACGCGATTTTCTTGTAAATCTCCATCTTGGTTTGCGCCACCTCGATGTAACTGTCCGGAATGAAGCCGGTATATTCGAGTTCCATCCAGACCTCGGTGTCCTCTTCGTAACCGGACGTTTGCAGTCGCTGAATTGCCTGTTCGAGGAGCCGGATATACAGATCAAAACCGACGGCATAAATTTCGCCGGACTGTTCACGGCCGAGAAGATTTCCCGCGCCGCGGATTTCCATGTCCTTCATGGCGATTTTAAAGCCGGAACCGAGTTCGGTAAAGTCGGAAATAACCTGCAGCCGTTTCATGGCGATCTCGGAAATTGCCCGCTCTTTCGGATAAAACAGATAGGCGAAGGCCTTGCGGTCAGAGCGGCCTACCCGTCCCCTCAGCTGATAGAGCTGGGAGACGCCGTACATGTCGGCACGGTCAATGATGATCGTATTCACGTTCGGAATGTCGATGCCGTTCTCAATTATTGTCGTTGCGATGAGCACGTGAAACCCGCCCATCTTGAAACGGTGAAAGATGTCGTCGAGCTCGCGCGACGTCATCTTGCCATGCGCGGTATCCACGAGCATTTCGGGTACGAGCTGTTCAAGCTGTATGCGCGTTTCATCCAGGCTCTCAACCCGGTTATGCAGAAAGAATACCTGACCGCCCCGTTCGGCTTCCCGGCGGATCGCCGCGGCCACGCGGTCCGGGTTGTATTCGGCAATGACGGTTTCAATCGGATGGCGGTTTTGGGGCGGCGTGGCGAGTAGACTCATGTCGCGTATCTTGAGAAGCGACATGTGCAGTGTTCGCGGAATGGGCGTGGCGCTCAGGGCAAGCGAGTCGATGCTGTGCCGCATCTCCTTGAGCCGTTCCTTGTCCTTTACGCCGAAACGCTGTTCCTCGTCGATGATCATGAGCCCGAGATCCTTGAATTTTACGTCTTTCTGGATGATGCGGTGCGTGCCGATGAGGATGTCCACCTCGCCCCGGGCAAGACGTTCCAGGGTTGTTTTTTGTTCAGCCGGAGGCACAAAGCGGGAAAGCTGGGCAATGCGCACGGGGAAATTCCTGAACCGTTCAGTACAGGTTTCAAAGTGCTGTTCGGCAAGAAGCGTGGTAGGCGCGAGAAAGGCGACCTGTTTGCCGCCCATTACGGCTTTGAACGCCGCACGCATGGCGATTTCCGTCTTGCCATATCCCACGTCACCGCAAAGGAGCCTATCCATGGGAACGGGTTTTTCCATATCGGCCTTGATTTCCGCGCTCACCGTAAGCTGGTCGTCGGTTTCCTCATACGGGAAGGCAGCTTCAAAGGAAGTTTGCCATTCACCGTCAGGCGGAAAGGCAAACCCCTGCGCGGCTTTTCGTTTCGAGTAGAGATCGATGAGCCGCTGGGCGATATCTTCCACCGCCTTCTTGACCTTGTTCTTGCGGTTCTCCCAGGACTTTGACCCGAGACGGTCCAGCCGGGGCGCGTCGCCTTCGTTACCAATATACCGCTGGACAAGGTTCACCTGCTCGATCGGGATGAAGACGGTTTCCTCATCGGCGTACTCAAGCTTGATGTAATCACGTTCATTCCCGAGCGCCCTGACCCGGTCTATCCCCTTGAAAAGACCAATACCGTAATTCACGTGGACCACGTAGTCGCCCGGATTGAGCTCCACGAACGTGTCGATTACCGCGCTCTTTGCGTGCCTGACCGATTTCGGTATATGCCGCCGGCGGCCGAATATTTCATTTTCCTGGATGACCAGGATCTTGAGTTCGGGTATAGCGAAACCCGATGATAGATTGAGCGGAATGACTTCCACCGGGAGATCTTTGAGGATTTGAGATACACGAAGTGCCTGATTTTCGCTTTCCGCGAAACAGTAAAGTTTCCAGTCGTGCGACGCGAGATTCTCAAGTTCCTCGCGGAGATATACCATGTTGCCGAAAAAACTCCGTGGCGGATCACAGGAAAGGGAGAGCGCTCCCGATTCTTCCGCATTGCCTTCGCTGATGGTACGGAAGAGCAGTCTATTCGCGCATGACTCTGCCGTCTTTTTGAATTTGAGCAACACATGCTGTGGCGGTGGAACCCGTGCAAGAAGCGGAAATGCCGCTGCCCCGTCCGGACTTTCCCGGTGGCGCCGATACAGTCCCAGATACTCCCGCTCAAGGCTCTCCTCGGCGTTCTCCTGCCGGTCCCAATCCATGAAGAAACAGGCAGCGCCGGAAACATCGAGATAATCCGCGATAGACGCGCTTTTCTCAAAAGCAAGCGGGAAAAAGAGCTCTTCCCCTTCGAGGGTCTCATACAGACGCAGATGGTCAATAATATCCCCGGCGCCATCCGTAAACTCCGGAAGGGCGGAAAGACGCTTTTCCAGAACATCAATACGATCCTCAGTCCAGAGAACCTCACGCGCGGGATACAAGGTTACCGAGTCGACGGTACCCACCGAACTCTGGGTTTCGGGATCAAAGAGCTTTATCGTTTCAACAGTATCAAAGTCAAAAACGATGCGGTGGGCCACCTGCTCCCCCGGCATGAAAATATCGAGTACTTCTCCGCGAAGGGCAAACTCGCCATGCACGGTAACCCGCGGCACCCGGAGATATCCCTGCGCCGAAAGTGTCTCTGCGAGAGAAACCGAATCAAACTGCTGTGACACCGAAAGCCGGTGGACAATGGATGCAAAATACTCGGGTGGTGGAACCGGCGTGCAAAACGCCCGTTGGGTCATGATGAGAACAGGTTTAGTGTCCGTTGTGCTGCCGGATCCGGTGGTAACTGGACTATCCGCCGTCAAAAGCGCAAGACGGGCGGCACGTTCACCGAACACATTGGCGCCGGCGGGGACCGGCCGGTATGCCATGGTTCCCCACCAGGGCAGCACTTCCCAGTCAACGCCGGCAAGATCAAGATCGGCCGCAAGCGCCTCAATTTCCTTTTCCGTGGGAACCACGATAACCAGCTGCCCGGGAAAAGCATCAAGATATTCCGCGAAAAAGAATGCGAAAAGACCGCCGTGAACGCCGAAAAGTTCCCGCGGCCATAAATTTTCTTTTAAACTGCCAAGAACACCGGTCATGCTTTCCCACCGGTGTATACTGTTTTTAAGGGATGTTATGCTCATGTCGGACGGGATTTTACCACTAATGACGAAAGTAAAAAAGGCCGATATACTGGAAAAGGGGAGATTTTCAGGTGAAACAACTGCTGACCATTATCGTTATGACCATTGTTGGAGCTGTCGCGCTCTTTGCTGCCGAAACCACCGATGCCTCCGGTGCAGAGCTTTCAATCCGCTTCTATGAACGGTCCCTCTACTATCCGGGAACATCTCCTGCCGAACCGGTCCTTGTGCAGATCACCATATCCAACAATACCCCGCGACCGCTCCGTTTCAAGCTTGCCGATGACCATTTTTTCAGTCTCGATTTTTCTGCGCTTACGACCCGCGGTCGATCGCTTGAACACACCGAAGTATGGCTTCGTTCACGGAGTTCTGCCCGCCAGGTGTATTTCCGCGAAGTGAGCCTTGAAACCGGGGAATCACTGTCCTTTATCGTCGATGTGAAAGACTTTCTCAAGATACCGACTCCGGGCATGTACGTGTTGCAATGTCACTTCTACCCTGAACTGAAACGCCTGTCCGACCAGAGTGAAATTCGCATCGCTTCGAATAGACTGACGCTTGAGGTAACTCCGTCCCCGTCAGCTGCGGCAGCAACAATTCTTCCCGTTTCACCCGCGAGCGCGGAAATACTGCGCCCCGAGCCCATGCCGCCCGATCAGGTCATAACGTACATACTGACCGCGCGTCAAAAATCACACTGGAATCAGTTCTTCCTCTATTTTGATCTTGAGCGAATGCTCTCGCGGGATCCTGCGCGCAAACGCCGTTTCCGTGCCGAATCAGAAGACGGCAGACTTACCATGATCGAGAACTACAAGTTTGAATTGAGTCAGGCGACTATTGAAAAGGAAATTGCCACAATTCCGGTTGATTTCCGTATCGATAAAACCATGTACAGCGAAAATGAGGGTACGGTATCCGTCATAGAATGGTTCGATTACCGGACCT
>CAZQEF010000172.1:0-3332 GCA_964592325.1 uncultured Treponema sp.
TTCGCCTATGCCATCGCGGTGGAAAAAGGCAGTCACGCGCTTTCCAATTTCCCTGCGGGAAGCGTGACCATCACCCTGGAACCGGCAACCTACGCGGTGTTCGAATCCCGGGGACCCATGCCCGCAGCGATCCAGAATACATGGAAGCAGATCTATTCAGAATGGTTCCCCGCTTCCGAGTACGAGCACGCCGGAACACCGGACTTCGAACTCTATCCCGAGCAGGATGACCCGTCCATCGATGACCGCAGTGAGAAATACCGTACCGAGGTATGGATTCCGATCAAAAAGAAGAAAAAATAGGGAAGAAAAACCGGCAGCCGCCGGCTTTTTTTACCGGTACCAAAATTGTTGGTAACTGCTACGAAAATTGTTGAAAGCTGCTGCCAAAATTGTTGGCGATTTTGCCGCGCCGCCGATACACTATACATACAGGGAGGGTGCGACATGACAATTCCTGACGAACTCCTGCATTTTTTTGAAACACATTCAACCCCGATAGCCCTGCTCGCCGGCTTATCGGTATTGCTGTTCTTCCTTGCGCTCTTCGGCCTCCCCCTCATCATCATTGCAATGCCGGCTAACTATTTTGTCCGGCCAAAAAATCGCCGTCTGGACCGCTACGGGCACCCGGTTATTACCGTTATACTCCTCGTAGCGAAGAATCTGCTCGGCGTGGTGTTCATCATCATTGGATTTGTGCTTCTTTTCATGCCGGGACAGGGTCTTCTCGCCATATTCGCCGGCATCATGCTTCTGAACTTTCCCGGAAAACGCCGCCTTGAACTGGCCATAATCTGCCGGCCGTCCATCCGGCGTGCCATCGGCTGGATACGCTCCCGGGCAAAAAAAACGCCGCTCCTGGTCCCCGATGAATGCTGCGCCGCGGATTCACCCGACCGTCAGTGACCCGTAATCAAAATCCGCGCCATCCCGAAGAACCGCCGAAGCAAGAGACGCAAGACGGTCATTTCCGAGAATAGCCGCCAGTGATCGGCTGCCGCTGTCGGCCGCCAGTGACCGCTCTCCGCCGCCACCCGCCATCAATTCTGCAAACCGCTCCTCGAGAATCCGGGTTATCGGAAAGGGCTCCGATGATACAACAGGAATCCGCTTCCGGCGGAGCGCCGTGCGCTCGGCGGACAGCCAGGCGGCATACCGGTCGGTTGCTGCCTTCAGCGGCCGGGTATCCACGCCCCGGAGCGAGTACAGGTGCTCCATGTGACAGAAAAGCACAAAGAGCGCGTCGGGCGCCGCAAGAAGCCGACGGTACACGCTGAAGGGAACGCGCTGGGCGAGACCATGCTGACGGCCCAGCCGGTCGAGCCGGGAGTGAAATTCCGCCGACCGGTCATTCCGGGGCATCCCCGATTGCCGGTTTTCCCCGTACAGCTCGTCATATTCCGGGCGAAGCGCGGGGTAGTGTTCATCTATAAGGGAAAGAAATATGTCTTTTTGACAGCCGGGACGGAGCGTAAGCCCGCCGGGATACACAAAGTCCGCGCCCGCTTCCTTCGCGGCGGAAAGAACGGCCGTGAACGACTCATCAGAATCGGAAATGCCCGGACACAGGGGCATGGCCATGACGCCGGATGAAAAGCCGCGCGCTTTCGCCTCGCGTACTACGGCCAGACGCCGGTCCGGCGGGCTCGCGCCGGGTTCAAGACGGGCGGCGTCGGTCCCGTTGACCGTGGTTACCGTAACGATCACCAGCGCATGGGGAAACCGGGAAAGGATGTCAAAGTCGCGGAGAATGAGATCGTTCTTCGTCAGAATGACGATGGGCACCCCCGTTTCCGCGAGCTGTTCCAGAGTGCGCCTGGTGAGCCCGAGTTCCTTTTCGATCGGCTGGTAGACGTCGGTGACGCCGGAACCGATGCAGATGGCACCGTATTCGCGGGCGGTAAACCCCGCGGCAGCATCGCGCGCCGCAAGTTCCGCAAGATTCTGCCGGACGGCAACATCCCGCGCGAAGTCGCCCTCAACAAAGTACTTTTCCGCCCGGCCGTCGCAGTACAGGCACCCGTGACCGCATCCCCGGTATGGCGCGAGCGCGCGGTACAGGGACACCAGAAAAGCGTCCGGAAGCGGCGCGCGTGAAAGGCAGGTTTTCGCCTCGATGGAGCGGAAAGGAAATGCGGAAGGAGCCGGACTCGTCATGCCGTTCATGATACCAGCGCCCGGCTTTCAGTACAACAAGGGAGCATCAGCATATAGCGTATCATGCACTCTGCTTGCTTTTTCATGCATCATATCGTATGCTTGAATCAGGAAAGGAGGATGCCATGGCTATACTCCAGGTACGGGATATTGACGAACGTCTCTATCAGCATATCAAAACCTCGGCGAAACAACAAAACCGTTCTATCAGTCAGGAAGTAATCACCATACTCGAAGAACACCTCAATTCCACAAACAGGGAACACCGTAACGCAACCCTGGAGTTCCTGTCTATGGAAGGATCATGGAAAGACGACCGCCCGGCCGCCGAAATCGCGGCGGACATCAGGGCCGGTCGCCGTAGTTCCCGCCGCTTTGGGTACAACGATGTCCTTTTTGATTGATACTGACATCATCATTTACAGCCTCAAGGGGGACGCCCGGGTTAACCGATGGTTACGGGAGAATGATACCGTGCCCAAAGAGATTTCAGTTATTACCTACGGAGAACTGATCTACGGAGCACGTAAATCACAACATCCGGAAAAAAACCTGGCGACAGTCAAACGGATCGGAGAGATTTTTCCGGTTGTTGAAATCAACAAGGGAATTATGGAAGTCTTTGGAGAAATCAAGTTACGCCTGGAAAAATCCGGAGCAAGACTTGACGACATGGACAGCATCATCGCGGCAACCGCGCTTTACCTGAACCGTACCCTGGTAACGAACAACACGAAACATTTCTCCCGAATACCGGATCTGGTTCTTGAAGACTGGAAACACGAGCCGAAACCCTGAGGTATCGGCCCTTTTCACGCAGACTTTCTATTCCCCGTTCTGAATCCTCGTTTCCCGCTTCACGACATCACCGTCTCGCGCACTGATGATTGAAACAATCCTCCTTGCCGCCCAGTCGGGTGAGCGGGGAGCAAGAGTAATCCGGGTTTCCGTGGAATCCGACTCGACCGAAACCGAACCGGTCACCACCCGCTTCTCCCCGGCAATGGAAAGGGAAAATTCCGTTTCCGTATTTTGCGATCCCTCTCCGCCCGAAACACGTACCGGGGAAACAAAATCCACGACAAAGGTCATGAGCGGATCATCATTCGTGCAGGCGACGGAAAGAAGTCCGACCCGCTCACCGTCCACCACACAGCGGAGCATCCGGTCAG
>CAZQEF010000172.1:3342-4452 GCA_964592325.1 uncultured Treponema sp.
ACATAGAGGCTTGACCCGTGCCGTTCGGTAATCGTCCATTCCTGCGGAACACCGTCTTCCGTAAATGCCCATTTTTCTCCGGGGAAAAACTGAGCCGGTACAGTTGAAAATTCCACCTTTGTGGTGCCCGCGCGGATTACCGCGATGCGCATTGCTTCGGAATAATACCCCTTGTACCCGGTGAAATAGGGAGCGGCATCAACCAGAACCGGAATGTCATAGCGGACGCCGTCGAAAGAAATGAAACTTTCCTTGCTGGCAAGGGAACTTCCTTCGGTGAACATAACCGGAAGCGATGTTACCGCGGAATGAGCACCGGGATCTATCACCCCTCCATACTTTTTCATGGGAGCGGATGTTGCCTCAAGGAAAAAATCGACCAATTCCCCGTTCTTTGTCCGGAACGAAAGCGCTACCGATGGAGCCCGTTTCGTCCCGCCGCGTTCATAGGTCATGGGAGCATACAAACGTTCGCGGTCAACTCCGGTCCCGTTACCCGTGACCATGAAATCTTCCACATTGAAGTAATCCGTCTGGCTCTGGTCATGCTTCGTCACAACCGCCCGGATCTCGAGTTTGGGCGTTTCGCGAATAAACGCCTCAACCGCCTCATATTCGGGATGACCTTCGAACGTCAGCATCACATGATAATCAAACCGCTCATAGAAAATGTCCAGCGGCAGGGGCAAAAAGGCGCCGACCGCCGCGGGGTTACCAGCTTGCGCGGAGTTACCAGCCCCCGCGGGGTTCCCAGCTCCCGCGGACGACCCGGCCGCAGCCGGGCTTTCACCCCTCGCGGGGTGCCGCCCTTCCGCGCACAGCACCGCCAAAACCAGTAAACAAAGCATGCATGCCATCAGTCTTTTTTTCATCAGTCCATCTCCTTCAGCGATCCGATCAGCGATTCCAGATTCGCCACATAGTCGCGGAGCGCCGTGCGCCCCTTTCCGGTTATGGACTGAACGGTAACCGGCTTCTTTCCCTCGAAGCGTTTGATTACCGAAATCAGTCCTTCCTCTTCCAGTTTCGCGAGATGCCTGCTCAAGTTCCCGTCAGTCGCGCCCGTCTTTTCCCGGATGTACGTAAACTCTGCCTCCTCCATTCCCGCGA
>CAZQEF010000173.1:0-4417 GCA_964592325.1 uncultured Treponema sp.
TTTGCTCATACACATCATCAACAAGCGCGATAAACTCCGGACGTACAATATCCTGTATGGAAATGTTTACCGATACATCAACATCATGCGTACAAATGGCTTCCGCTGATTTCCGTAACACGAAATCGGTAAGATGCTGATAGAATCCGGTCGATTTTGCAACTCCCAGGTAGGGATAGATTGACGTATACTCGCCGTTTTGCTGTTTGATCCGGAGCAGCGCTTCATACCAGACAATACCTTCCCCATCAGAAGAGAACACCGGCTGAAACACCGTCCGGAAAGTATCGTTTTCCCGGTTGTTTATCAGCTCGGTGAAACGGATAACGTACTGGTATGCGCTTTCCCGTTCATCATTATCATCATCGTACATGGTGATGGCACTGTGCCCGCGCTCTGCCTTTTTCAGGGCGACATCAGCCTTGGAAAGAGGGCTCCATCGGTCTTCCGGTGTAATGATTGCTCCGCCGACCCGGTATACGAGTTTGATACGGTCACGTTCCCATGGGAGGGATTCCAGTTCAAGCGATTTGAGAATCTTGCCAAGTTGAGCAGCCGCTGTATGTATCGTGCTGTTCTCATCGGTCTCGACAAGCAGCCCGTATTCATTGTACTTGAGCTGGTACGTTGTATAGGAATACCGTTGCTCATATTTTTTGAGTTTTTGCGATGCAAACTGGGATATGATATTGGAAAACTCATATCCGAACAGGGCGACAAGGTCGCTGAAGTTCTCAATCTTGATGATAGCAAGCAGATACTTCCGGTCAGGCTCCAGACTCTGGTAGAGCACATCCTTGTTTGGCAGCCCGGTTGATTCATCAAAAACAAGCAGATCGACAAAGCGGGCAACAAGCGCTTCCTGACGTCGTTCGGCATAAAAACAAAGAATGAAAATGGTCGCGCCGGTTACCAGAAGAAGGGACAATTCAAGAAGGGTAAACGCCGGTGCAATCCGTGGCAGCAGACCAAACGCCTGCAACAGGTATACGAAAAGAAAAACAACCAGTGTTGAGCCAAAAATATAACCGCCCTTTACCGATCCGCGAAGCTGGGTTGAAAGCATGGGTGAAACAGACATCAGAAGCAGGGCAAGTGCATATCCCCCATGAATAAAGAGTGAAGCAACAAGGCCGAGCAGCAGCTGAACCAGCGAGATCCAGATCATTATGCGCAGCCGTTTGTATTTCAGGAAAAAGACAAGTTCTGCAGCCAGAATAACGAATACGACTCCATGAATCGCCAGAAGCGGCAACATTTCCGGCTGATTCAATCGGGAAACAGCAAACGACACGGGAATGATGAAGGATGCGCAAAAAACGAAAAGAAGCACCTGGATTTTATACGACCGCGTTTCGGAGCGTATGGTGTTATACCACTGAGTATCTTTGTATCTGAAGTTGATCAGTCCCTTTTTTCTGAATTTCCGGCTCAGCATGTGGATAAATGGTACGGGCATCCTGCAAATTTGTCAATTCCATTATCTCCAAACAAGGTGAAATCTCTTCCCTTCAATGGTGATAAGGCCATCAGCGACCATATTACCCAGCTCGCGGGAGAGCGCACTGCGGTCTGCATAGAGGTAATCCGCCAGCTCGCTTCTCGAAAACGGTATGATAACCTGCGTCGAATTCTGCTCAAGGGAGAGCCCGTGCAAATAACGAAGAACCCGCTCCCGTATGGTACGCTTTGCGGCAATCTGGAGCTTGTTACTCAAATGCATATTCTTTTCCGCAAGAAGACGTATCATGTTTTCGATGAGCTGTGTATGAAATCCGCAGGTCTTTCCACAGGTACGAATCATTCTTGCATAGGGAATAAAAAGAATTTCGCTGTCTTCCGAGGCAATAACCGTAACCGGAGATACTGGTTCCCCGGCACAGACAAAGGTCTCAGCAAACACCGAACCGGTACCGAACGAAGAAACGATGTTCCGGGTCCCGTCATATTCCGTACGGACAATCTGAATCCGGCCGTACAGAACAACTCCGATCGAATCTATGGCAGATCCGGCACTGATGACTGTTTCACCCCGTGCATAACGGCGTGTCCGTATGGCGAGACAGGAGAGCATTTGTTCAAGTTCAACCGGACCAATATTGATAAAAAGCTTTACATTTCCCGGAATAATCATCTGATAGGCTCCAATTACATCAGATATGTTGCATTTGCAACATACTATATTACCATGTAAGAGTTATCTTTACCGCATGAAAAGGAAAATAATTACCATTGATGAATCCCGGTGCAACGGATGCGGTCTTTGCGTATCCGCCTGCCATGAGGGGGCGATAGGACTCGTGGAAGGCAAGGCACGTCTTCTCCGCGACGATTACTGTGACGGTCTCGGGGACTGTCTGCCCGCATGTCCCACTGGAGCAATCAGCTTTGAAGAACGGGAAGCTGCGGCGTATGACGAAGCTGCAGTGGCACGGAACAAGACTGCGAAAACGACCGTAGAAGCTGCAACCGGGCGCATACCGGAAGCCGGCAGATCGGAGCTGCGTCAATGGCCGGTACAACTCAAACTGGTACCGGTCACTGCATCTTTCTTTAACGGGGCAGACTTGCTGCTTGCCGCAGACTGTGCCGCTTTTGCGCGGGCAGACTTTCACCGGGATTTCATGAAAAACCGGATTACAATAATCGGGTGTCCCAAGCTGGACGCAGTCGATTACTCGGAAAAACTTGCGGCCATACTTGCAAATAATGACATCCGCAGTCTGACCGTCGTCCGTATGGAAGTTCCCTGTTGCGGCGGACTTGAGCATGCCGCCCGCGAGGCAATTCGCGCGAGCGGTAAATTCATTCCTGCACAGACCATCGTACTGTCAACCGAAGGAGACATCCTCCGGAACGACTCCGGTCACTGCGCAGCAGGAACCGGCTGTCCGTCCGCTTCCCGTACGGTCTGAGCCTCTGCCGGAAGCAGCCATCCGCTCACATAGTTTTCAGGATCTATGTAGCGACGGGCCTGCTCCTGCATTGTCCCGGCGGTAAGACGGGAGAGGACCGCGCCGGTATCGGTTATAGCGGAAAGCGGCTCACCCCGCATGAGCACCTGAACCAGCCGGGAATGCCAGAAATCATTGCTCTTTAATCCGGATTCAAGCGTTCTCCGATACTGCTCACGCAATTTCACCAGGTCTTTTTCAGGAACCGGATTCTCCCGCAAAGAGGCAAGCTCCGCAAGCACCGCACTGGCCAACTCTGCCTCACGCCCCGGCTCACACCCGAATTGTATCTGCAATACGAAACGTTCATCCGGGTATCCGATCCGTGAACCGGCAACCCAGACATCGTATGAACCTCCCAGGGCTTCCCGGACAGCCTCACGCAGGCGCAGATCCAGTAATGCACGGAACTGTCCGAACAGCTCATAGTCCAGCGCGCGAACCGGTTCTGTCCCGCCAAATCCGATAAAGACCATGCTCTTTTGTTCAAGTCCGCTCTGCAAATTGCGGCGGACGATACCCTCAGGAAACGGGGGGCGTACCGGGCGGGCTTCTTCCCGGACTCCGGAAGCAGGCAACGTGGCAATATAGCGTTCGGCAAAGGCGGTCAGCTCACCTTCATCAATGCTCCCGGTAAAGACATACACAAAATCGTCGGCACCGGTAAATCTATCACGGTATATCCGTTCGGCAACGGAAGGACTCATGGCCTCTACCGTGGGTACATCAAGATTTGCAAAACGAACATTATCTCCGTACAACATATTCTTGAGCATGTCGTTAAACTGCTCCTCCGGGCGGGCTCGGCGGTTCTCAGCGTGAGTCCGAAGCTGGGTTATCAGCGAAGACCATCCGCTTTCCGTAAAAGAAGGTCGCGTGCTGTGAAGATTAATCAGCTGGAACATGACTTCAAGATCTTCTTTTGTCGATTTCCCGCTCAATCCTTCATGGCTTTCCTGAATCCAGGGATACACGGAAACGGAATACGGTGACAATTTCCGCTTCAATGCGATCGGATCAAACCCGTTCAATCCCGAAAAAGATACGTAATCAACCGCGGCTGTGGCAGAGGGAAATTCCTGCTCTGAAACAAGGGATGAACCGCCCTTGCTGAAAGCGGTAAAAAGAACTTCATTTTCCCGAAAATCTGTCGGATGCATAATGACCGTTGCGCCATTGGACAGGTCAAGCCGGATAATACCATCTTCCGAGAGCTCCCGGCGCGCGACAACCGAACCTGTTGTTTTGACGGGATTCTCCGGGAACAGGGGCCTCGTGGATACCGTGTCTTCGTACGGAGTAATTTCCCGTTTATCGGTTGCGGTATTCCACAACTGTATCAGTTCGTTCTGTCCAGGGACATCCACAGCCTCATCTGAAGCGGTCACGAAGAGAATCGTCCCCTTGCCCGGAAATAATTTCTGAACAGCCTGATAAACGTCTTCCTCTGTTATATCGGGCAA
>CAZQEF010000174.1:0-4396 GCA_964592325.1 uncultured Treponema sp.
TCTTCTGCAACAAGAACGGGACATTCCGTTCTTGCAGAAAGACACAGTATATCGGACGGCCGGGATTCAAGCAGAATCTCTGTAGTATCCCGCTTCAATACAATAGTACCCAAATACGAGCCCTGGCGACAAGCATAAATCTCCGTGCGCACAAGGCGGGCTCCAAGCGAAGAAATCACGGCAAGCAACTGCTCATGAATCATGGGTCGCGGAGCAAGAATATGGGTCAATTCCACAAGGATCATCTGGGCATCGCTTTCGGTAACCAGAACGGGCAGCACAATATCCGAGTCGTCCGGACGGAGGAACACCGCGTTCCCGTTACCGGCCCGTGAGATTGTCCAGATTCTTGTCGGAACAAATTCCTGCTTGCCCATACCTTAATCGTACTACAGTGGAAGGGCGAAAACAAGAAAAGCGGGAATTATTCTCTACCCGAAAGTCCCGAAAGCATGGAATCAAAGAGACCGCAGATCAAATCCGCGGCAGGAGCTCCCTTATACTGATTACGGAACGAATGAACGGTATTCTCAATAAGCTGCGTTCCATACATGCGGGCTTCTTCAACTGCACCGGATCCGGTCAACAGCGTTATCACCTCTCCAACCGCCGGTGAATCAAATCCCTCTGCACGGGCGCGAACAAAACCTGCCGAAAGCAGTTCCAGATCTTCAGGATTTTTCTCCAGATGCAGAATGACCGGCAGGCTTTTTTTGCCCTCAACGATATCATCGCCGCGTTTTTTCCCCGGATTTCCCGAAGATAGATTCCGTACATCATCCAGAATCTGGAATCCCACCCCGATTTTTGCCGAAAGATCGCCAATGACGGTGGCAAGGGACGCATCCTTTCCTGCTGCAAGCACGCCCATTTCCCCCGCCATGCGTGAAAGCGTGCCGGTTTTCAGCGTGACCATGGCCTCATACTCTGCGCGAACCGGAATACGGGACGGTTCCCGGTGCCAGGCAATATCCATGGCCTGACCGAGATGCAGGCGCCGGAGTTCGCGGGAGGCGACTCTGAACAGCTGCAGCTTCAACGAGTCCGGACAGGAGAACGCTTCAATGACCGACTGTGCATGAAAATATAGCCAGGACGCCGCGTTTATGGCCGTGTCTTCACCATACAGCTGATGCACGGCAGGTTTACCCCGCCGTTCGTCGGCATGATCCTCAATATCATCGTGGATGAGACTTGCGGTATGTGACAGTTCTACAACGGGTGTCAGATCATAAGCCCGATCGCCGCCGCCGAAGAGCTCACAGCAGAGCACCATCAACAGGGGACGCCAGCGCTTGCCCCCGCGCTGAAAAAGATCCGCACAGGGTTGAACAAGGGGATTCATATGCGACGCTTGTACCGCAGCCGGCAGATCGGCAAAGGTTTCCGAGATCCAGTCAGAATTCACGGTCTCCGGCAACGATGCACGTAATACCGCTTCAATCTTTTCAAGACGGCGGCTATATTCTATAGTCATATACGCATTGTATATGAAACCAGTTTTCTTGCAAGGGGAAATAATGTCTGCAAAAGCGTATGAAAAACCGGATTTCTGGACAAAAAAAGCGTTTTCCGAGGGATATCCGGCACGATCCGTGTACAAATTGAAGGAAATGGACGAAAAATTTTCACTGTTTTCGCCTGCTGCACGCGTTCTGGATCTGGGCGCTGCTCCGGGAAGCTGGAGCACCTACGTGCTGCAGCGGGTTTCCGGGCAGGGGAAGGTGGTAGCAATCGATCTTTCCCCGCTGGACAAGGCGCTTGTCAGCCCCATCCTGTCTTTTTTTCAGGGCGATCTGTGTTCCGCGGACATACGGAAAAAAGTGCGGGAAGAAGGTCCGTTTGATACCATAATCTGCGATGCAGCCCCGGCAACAACCGGGAACAAGACCGTTGATACCGCACGATCGTCCGGTCTTGTTGAAATTGCGCTCTGGTATGCCGAGACGATGCTCGTAACCGGAGGAAATTTCGTAGTAAAAATTTTCCAGGGAGGAGAGGAACGGCAACACCTTCAAACCCTGCGACAGTTGTTTACCAGCGCAAAAGGCTTTAAACCGGAAGCCTGCAGGACAACCAGCTTTGAAACCTATCTGATAGGCCTGAACAAAAAACCTGCCCGCTAGCAAAAAATCTGCCGAAAATCTACACAAAGAACCTGATGAAATGGTATACTGGAGCGGCCATGATCCTGAAAACACGTTTTACTGCGGAAAACGCCATATATCTCCTGATTCTTGTCTGCATATTCTTCATGCCTTTTGTTTCATTCATGCGGAAAACTCCTGCCGCAACACAGACTGCCGCTTCATCAGCCCCGGAAAACACAGAAATAGAACTGACCGGTATGGGCGGCGCCGATACGGTGCTTTCCCCGGAAAACACCAAAGACCCGCAGCAAAAGGGACCGGAACTGTATTATTCGGTGTATCGTGTACGTCATGGCGACATGGTCGGCAAGATTGCGGAAGCATACGGAGTCAGTCAGGACGCGCTTATCAGCCTTAACCGGCTCAGAAACACGCGGACACTCCAGATCGGAACGCTTCTCAAAATTCCGTCAATCGACGGCATCCTCTACACGGTGCGAACAGGAGATACTCCCGAAGCAATAGCGGATAAATACCGCATCTCGCTTGAAAAGATTGCCATCGTAAATTCACTGCCTGACAATGAAGTACCTGAAGGAACCGTACTCTTTCTCCCGGACGCCAAACTTGACTGGGTAACCGTGCAGGAGATAAACGGCGACCTATTCAGAAAACCCCTGTATGGACGGTACTATATATCATCACGATACGGATGGCGGAACAATCCGTTCAGCGGACGCAGAACATTCCATAACGGCGTTGATATGGCCTGTGCCATGGGAACACCGGTATACGCGGCGCTCAACGGCAAGGTAATACGAACCGGATACGATGTGACCTACGGGAATTTCATAGTTATCGCCCATCATTCAGGCTATCAGACCATGTACGGGCATCTCTCCGCCATAACAGTATCGAACGGTACCTATGTGCGTATGGGATCACGGATCGGTTCCGTAGGGAATACCGGGCAAAGCACCGGGGCCCATCTTCATTTTACCATTTACAAAAACCGTTCAACATTGAATCCGTTTACCCTTTGGAACTGATCACACGGTCGGTTTGAGTGTCTTGAAGCGTTTTACAAAAAGATCAATATTGGTTCCGATAAAAAGACCGCCATACGCAGTTACCGCACAGCCGCAGAGTATGTAAAAGGGAACAACCAATGCCGTGCCGAATTCCTCTGCCATCATTACCCCCGATGCGCTGAACGGGAGAACGGCAAACCCGCCAGCCAGAAGGATACCTACAATAAACCAGCGGAGAAGCGACACACGTTTTGCGACCGGCTCACGAACCGGATACGCGAGCCCCGCTGCCGCGATCTTTTCCATCGCAGCGGCCAGCACCGGATCATCCTTCAACGATGCTTTGGGAGACGTCGGCGCAAGAGATTTTGACAGCAACGACTCCGCACGTGATATCTGGCGAACCGCGGCGCGGCATACCGGACACATAAAAAGATGCAGAGTCAGCGAAAGCGGCACGCGCTGGTGCCGGTCAAGGGCAAGATACCGTTCAAAAGCGACAGCACATTTCATTACAAATCTCCTTCATCGAGGTGTTCCCGGAGAATTTTTTTCGCCCGAAACACATGGGACTTGATGGTATTTACCGGCAATCCGGTAACATCGCTTATGTCTGCGTACGGCATATCATAGAAAAAAAAGAGGTCCACACAGACACGGTACCGCTCCGGCAGTTCATCGACTGCCATATGGATGGCTTTACGGGAAGCAGCAACCAGACATTCCTGCTCCGGCGTGGCAGAAGCATCAATTACCTCAAAGTCTTCCGCCAGTGAAGTATATTCACGTTTCCGCTTTTTTGAATTTATGGCCGTATTATAGGCAATGCGCATTAGCCAGGTGGAAAACCGTGCCTCCTTCCTGAAGGAGGCAAGCGACACGTACACCTTTATCAGCACATCCTGGAGAAAATCTTCAGCATCATCGGGATTTTTAAAGAATCCGTACCCGAGTCCGAAAATCCGCTTCCGGTACTTCTCCGCAAGTACTGCAAAAGACCTGGTATTTCCGGCGAGAATGTCGGCGCACAGGATTAAATCCTCCTGCTGTGGATCCTGGGGAACATCTGGTGCTTGTTTCAACTATCTATACTGTTTTTACGCGCAATGAAATAAAACGCGATAAGACTTCCTCCGCATGCGAGCGGTATAAACCCGCCCAACAGGGCATAACTGAGCCCTTCAAGGAAGACAAACAGTAAAGAAAGTATCAAGCCGGTACCCGCAAGTAAAAACCCGGCGAGCAGACAAAACAGCAACAGATCGAACACCGGCT
>CAZQEF010000175.1:0-4380 GCA_964592325.1 uncultured Treponema sp.
CCATGCGTGATTATGTCGATGTGTATCAGATCGGCGCGCGGAACATGCAGAACTTTGAACTTCTCAAGAAAGTTGGTGCCCTCGGAAAGCCGGTCATTCTAAAGAGGGGGCTTTCAGCCACCATCGAAGAGTGGCTCATGGCGGCTGAATATCTCCTTTCCAGCGGAACCGAAGATGTCATACTGTGCGAGCGGGGCATCAGAACGTACGAGAAGGCGACACGGAATACCCTTGACCTTTCGGCCATTCCCATCCTTCGTTCGCTGACTCATCTGCCTGTCATCGTTGATCCGAGCCATGCCGTCGGCATGCGTGACAAGGTTCCTCCCATGTCTCTCGCCGCCATTGCCGCCGGCGCCGACGGGCTCATCGTAGAGGTGCACCCGACCCCGGACAAGGCACTGTCCGATGGCGTTCAATCCCTGTATCCGGAACAGTTCGAAAAGATGATGCGGGATATCGAAGTACTCGCCCCCGTGGTGGGACGGGCGGTTTCACGTCGTTCGATTCCCCGGATCGGTTCAATACCCGGAACCACCGGTATCGTCAGGAAGGAAGGCGGGGCCGACAAACCCATCATCTGCGCCTATTCCGGCGGCCGCGGCGCGTATGCCGAGCAGGCAATCCGCCGTTACTACGATGAAGAGGCCGAGTCACTGCCGGTAAACAATTTCCGCGAGGTAATTCATGCGGTGCTGGAAGGAAAGGCTGAATGCGGCATGCTGCCCATTGAAAACAGTCTGGCCGGATCCGTCTATGAGAACTATGACAATCTTGCCCGTTACGAGGATATAGAAATCGTCGGTGAAGTGACTATCCGCATCGAGCATTCGCTGCTGGTGGTTCCCGGCGCAACGCTGGACAGGATTACCTCGGTGTATTCGCATCCACAGGGCCTTGCCCAGTGCGATGACTTCCTTTCCCGCTATCCGGGATGGAAGCATATCGAAACTGACTCAACCTCCGGGGCGGCGGAATTTGTAGCAGCGGAGAAAGACCCGTCGCGCGCGGCGATCGCGAGTGAAACTGCGGCTCCCATTTACCGGCTCGATGTACTCAAATCAGGAATCGAGACCAATCCGCGCAATTACACCCGTTTCGTGGTAATTGCCCGATCCGGTGAAATTGTCAGCGATGCGCCCAATCACGCATCAATCATCTTTACCGTCGCGAACCGGCCGGGAGCCCTGCATGACGCGCTCGGGCTTTTCATGAAAAACGGACTGAACCTTACCAAGCTGGAATCCCGTCCCATTCAGGGCGAACCCTGGAAATATCTTTTTTACGCCAATGTCAGCCTGCCGGAAGGTGTCAGTTCCAGTGTGGTCTCGGGAGAACGGATACGCTCCGCGCTCGATGAAATGAAGAAAATGAATCAGGATTCCGGCATCATACAGGATGTACGGATACTTGGAGTCTATACAGTGAAGGAGATTGTATGAAGCGATATGTAATTTCAGTACTGGTGGAGAATCACTCGGGTGTACTCAGCCGTGTTTCGGGCATGTTCAGTCGCCGGGGATACAATATTGACAGTCTCACTGTCGGAATGACCGAGAATCCGGAAATTTCCCGCATGACCATTGTCGTCCGCGGAGATGAATACATTCTTGAACAGATTGAAAAACAGCTGGCCAAACTGGTTGAAGTTGTTTCCATAAAACACTGCGATCCCTCCGATACCGTTTTCCGGGAACTTGCGCTGATCAAGGTAAGCGCGGAAGGAACCAACCGTCTCGGTGTCATAGAGACGGCGAATATCTTCCGCGCCCGCGTGGTCGACGTTGCCATGGATTCCCTTCTTATTGAGGTTACCGGCAGCGAGGAAAAAATCGCCGGCCTTATCCGGCTTCTCGAGCCCTTCGGTATCAAGGAACTTGTCAGAACCGGACTTACCGCGATGGAACGTGGCGGCCTTGTGAAGGATATTGAAACCTGATGGACAAGACCATACTGGAAGTGCTTGGACATGACCGGGTGGCGGAACATTTCGGTATCCGGGTCGACTCCTTTTCCGACGGGAAAGCGGTGGCAGTCATGGATATTGATGACCGCCATCTCAACGGCATCGATATCGCGCAGGGCGGGGCGATCTTTACGCTCGCGGATATCGCGTTCGCCCTTGCCTCGAACAGCCGGGGAAGCGCGGTTGCGGCAAACGCCGCCATCAATTTCTGTTCCGCGGTAACAGGCGGTACCCTCACCGCGATTGCGGAGGAGTTGTCCCTCTCCCGGAAGCTCGGAACATATCAGGTTCGGGTGGTAAAAGAAGACGGCACGCTCGCCGCGGTCTTTCAGGGTATGGTATACCGCAAGAGTGAGTGAGTCCCGGTCGCAGTTCACAGCTGGCCGAGCAGAAGTTCCCGTACACTCACGTGACGGATTCCGTCGCCGCTCTGTTCATCCCCGTACGCACCGATCATGTACTTTGGCCAGCCGTCCCGCAGTGAAAGCATGGCCTCCCTTTTCCGCAAGAGTTCCGCGGCCGTGGCAGTGCTTCCTGCCATCTGGAGATACATCCGTTTTTCATCGCGGCTGCAGATAAAGCTGATATCATCTCTGCCCCCATTTCCCCGGTGAACCCTTCCCTGGGAAATTTCCCACCCGGAATCAGCAAGATGCAGAAAAACAAGATTTGAAAGGGCCCGGTCAAAGACTCCCGGGCGTTCACGGTCCGCAAAGGCGTACCGGAGACCGCTGTCACCAAAATACCAGCTCATTCCGGAATCGAGTACTTTCTTTCGAGAAAAGTCATAAACGGGTACCGGAACGAGAATGCCGGATTCCGCGCAAAAACCCAGGTAGTCAAGAACTGCCTGCGGAGAGATAGTCATGTTCCGCGATGATAACGCTTCCCTGATCTGGCGTGAAGAAAAACTCTCGCCGGTGTGGCGTGCCACAAACCGGAGCAGTTCCCGCAAAGCGGCAGGATTCCGCACCGTAAAGCGTTCAATGATTTCGGCAAGAAGAAACGAATCGGCTCTGAAACCGAGCAATTTGAACCGGTCTGGAGAATCGGGAGGCAGGAGCGTATGATGAATGAGCCCGCCGTTCTCGGAATACAATTCGAGAGAGCGCATGGAGTCACGAAGATTCATTGCTTCAAGAAATTCGGGATAAGAAAGCGGGGGAAGGCGCAGAACATGCAGCAGGTTGCCGAAAATGGGTCGCAGTTCTGCTTCAAGCACTTTTTCATGCCGGGCGGATATGAGAATGGTTGCCGAGTACTCGGACAGAATGCGGTCAATCGCTTCTGCAAGTCCTGCTATATTGCCGACATTTTGCATGACAAATACTGACGGACCCACGCCGAGCGCCCGGGCCTGCTGGAGTATGTCATGCGTTCCGGTTGTTTCGTCATGCTGAAAAAACACAATGCGGACGGGCGGTTTATCGCTTTTAAGCTCATGGGTTACCGAAGATAGAAATTCTTCGGTTCCGGTTCCGGGGAGGCCGCCGACCAGTATGATCCGGTGCGTTTTCCGGATTTCGAGAATTCGGTTCTTGTATAAATTCCGTTCAAATAGCATATATGCCAATTATAATAGACAAAAATAAAATAGACTATAGAATGTTAGATAGAAAAGACAGAAAAGGGGTAATTTTAATCACTATCTTGTTGAAATGCTTGTGAATAACTGCTTTTATTGTATTCATCATACAATGAAAGGGAGAATCCCATGGCACGACAGATAAAGATTTTTGACACCACTTTACGCGACGGTGAACAGTCGCCCGGCTGCAGCATGAATCTGCAGGACAAACTTGAAGTGGCGGAAAGTCTCGCACAACTCGGTGTTGACATTATCGAAGCCGGTTTTGCCATTGCCAGCCCCGGTGATTTCAAGTCGGTACAGGCAGTCGCGAAAAATATCCGTGGAGTGACCATTGCGTCCCTTTCAAGAGCGCTTGAAAAAGATATTGATGCTTCATGGGAGGCGCTCCGCGAAGCGGAGAGTCCCCGTATCCATACCTTTCTGGCAACGAGTCCCCTGCATATGGAATACAAGCTCAAGAAAACTCCGGACCAGGTATTTGAACAGGCGGTTGCCATGGTCAAGTACGCGCGGAACCTCTGCGGTGATGTCGAATTTTCCCTGGAAGACGCGTCACGTTCGGATCCGGCATTCATGTACCGCATTATTGAGGGTGTCATTTCTGCCGGGGCTTCTACGGTCAATATTCCCGATACCGTGGGTTACGCGGTTCCGGAAGAGTTTGCCGCGCTGATCAGGAATATCCGCAACAATGTACCAAACGTGGACAAGGCGGTTCTTTCCGTTCACTGCCATAATGACCTGGGACTCGGGGTAGCAAACAGTCTCGCCGCGGCCATGGCCGGTGCCGACCAGATTGAATGTACCATTAACGGACTCGGGG
>CAZQEF010000176.1:0-4374 GCA_964592325.1 uncultured Treponema sp.
AAAATTGCTCCTTGGAGGGAATATGTATCAGGCTCATGTCTTTCTTGAAGTACGAATTCTCGTACCAACCCGGGAAAAAGCCTTTTGCTCCTGTCCGGTCGGCCAAAAAAACGCAAATTGTCCGGTCTGCCGCCGCGAACCTGGCGCAAAACCGTCAATAAATCCGGTTTCCGTACGACAGGCCTATACACTGAGCCATGCGCTCGACTGTACCCTCGCATCATCTGCCCCCTTTGAGCGACCCCACGGGATCCCGTCTTTACCGGAAGGATATTCCCTGTACGGGGCTTCCGTCGCCGTAGCCGGCGAAGGATTCATGGAAATTGAATTCCACCGGAGAAAAAAGCGGATTACGATTAATGAAATCCGACTTGAGGAGTATGCCGGACGGCTCACCCACGAAAACGGAAAAACCCGGATGGATTATTCCCGGGCGGGAACGGCAAACATCCGGCTGAGAACCGGCGCCAACTTTGAGCTTGGAGAAGAAGCGGAAATATTCCTTACCGAACTGCGCCGCCGCATACAGTACATGGGAATCATCAAGGGAACTCCCATAGAAAGCATGATACGCTGTAACGCGTATGTTGCACTGGCAAAATACCCCGATGAACCGGGATATTTTGTGAAACTCCGCAATCTGAACTCGTTCAACTTTGTACGCAAGGCAATAAACGAAGAACTGCACCGCCAGGAGGAAATCCTTACATCCGGCGGAACGGTATCTTCCGAAAGCCGTCTCTGGAACGAACGGCAGGGCATGACCGAGCATTACCAGAGTCGCGAATCAGCCTCAATCCTTGAAACTGATCCCATTGATCAGGCTCCGAATTTCACCTGTCCCGCGCCGCTTTTGGCTGAACTTCATGCCTCAGCCATTGAGCATCCGTCAGAACGGCAAAACCGTCTTATCGCTACCTGGGGAATTTCCCGCTCCCGGGCCGAGTTTATCTGTGATGAAAAAGCACGCGCGGATTTCTTTGAACAAACCATTTCTGCCGGAGCTCCGGCGATGGAAACCGCACACTGGCTCATGTCCGATGTAACCGGCATCCTCCGCAAGGAAGGGAAATCGCTGCAGGAATCGCCTCTCTCTCCCCGAAGATTCGCAACGATTCTTGGCATGTACCACACCCGCAGCATTAACAGCCGAATCGCGAAACAGCTTATCCAGGCCGTACTGGAGACAGACAAGGATCCGGCCGTTCTTCTGGAAGAACACAACTGGAACCTGATTACCGATCCGGCCGAACTGAGAATTCTTGTGCAAAAGGCGATAGCGGATAACGGAACGGAAACAAAACGCCTGCAGGAAGGCGATATGGGACCGCTTGAATTCCTTACCGGCATCATCATGAAGAAAACCCGCGGTCTTGCCGATCCCACCATGGTTAAAGCGTTGCTCAAGGAAGAACTCAACATCAGTGTGGTATACGTTCTGTCCATGGGAGGCGCAATATCAGGCAATGTCCGGGAAGGAGAGGTATGCGCCGGAGACGAGAAGATACTCAAGTCGCTGCGTACCCCGGAAATGGAGAAACAACATCTCCGTTTTGAGCGGATCACACAGGATCATCTGCTCAGCGAGGAGATTCAGCCTGAAGACTGGGCGGCGCTCATTCATGCAATTGCAGCGCGCATCTCCTCGGGAACCGCAACCGGTATCGTGGTAACGCACGGCACCGACACGCTTTCCTATACCGCCCCTCTGATATACTGGCTTTTTGCCGATGCGGGCGTTCCCATTGTTTTCACCGCGTCAAACGCACCTCCCGGCGAACCGGGAACCGGCAGGGGAACCGATGAAGCACGGCAAAATCTTGCAAACGCGGTTTCTCTTGCCCAGAAAAAGACCGGTGGTGTCTATGTCGTGTTTGGCGAACGTGTTCTCTCTCCGCTCAACCTGAAATTTCTCCGCCCGACAACTATCGGATTCAGCAACTGGAACTGTTCAGGCGAGCCGGTCCATACCGGATCGGGTCTGCTTTGCGGCGATATGGATACCGACCGGTACGTCATGGGCAGGATCCTTTCAGAGGCCGCAGACCGCATGCACCTGTGCCGTATTTTTCCCGGTATACGCGCCGACCGTCTTCTCGCCCTCACCGACTTCGGGGTTTCATTCTTTTTTCTGGAACTCTATGAAAAAGGCACGGCAAACATGAAGGAAAGCCCCTACTCGTTAAAAGACCTCCTGATAAAGGGGCGCAAAAAGAACTGCACTTTCTTCTGCACATCACAGCAGGAGGGAACGGTCGACTTCTCCGGTTACTCGACCGCAAGACGTATGTGGCGGGAGGGAGCAATTCCCATGGGAAATCTTGTTACCGAATCAGCTGTAGCGCTCTACTTTGCCGCCAGCCTTGTCTGTGACAGCCAGGAAGAACTTGAAAAAATGATGGAAGCTGCCGGTCAAAACTGACCGGAGCGACACTCAGGAAGCCGGTGAACCGGTTCCGTCTCCGGCATCTTCCGGTGTTTCCTCTTCCGTTTCCGATACCTGAGCGTCATCGCTGTCCGGCCGGCTTTCCGCGGGTCCTGTCTCTTCGTCTGAAGCCGGAGTTCCGTGATATATTACAATATCTTCCGCATCAGCCCGATGCAGCATTTTGAGATACAGTGTTTTGGTTGCAGCATTATAGCGGTATCCGGATGAATTGTAGCTTTCAAACCGGGGATCTGTGCGGAAATCCATACCATAGAGCTGAATACGGGTAAACGGTTCGATTCCGCTCAAAACCATATAATGGGTTTTTCCCTGCGGAAAGCGGACCGTGTAGCGGACGGCACCGTCCTCTGTCTTTGATACCGCGATGGAACGGGCCGCTGTCCAGGCCCAAATTCCGGCACCGGCCTCCCGTGAAAGTGATACGGCACGGGGATACCAGGACAGATCGTTCATGACGAGCGGATAGGTCTCTTCGGGCGGAATCATTCTCTCATTGGCAGGAACCGGCAGGGAGGCAGATGTTCCGGAAGACGCGGGAACAAGACGCACAGGAAGTTCCGCATCCGCATTCGCATGGGCCAGCAGCGTTGTTACAAGAAGGTTCCCGGCGTGGAACCAGTGCGGCCCGTTTCCTGGACGCGTTCCGTAACGCCGGAGTATCTGGCCAATCCGGAGCATCGAACGCACATCAATCACATTATCCCGTGATACAACATACAGCTTATCCTGAGCCTGAATAAGGGATTCCTTGAGTATTCTCTCGCAGGTTTCCGCCATAAGCAACAGTGAAGCAGAACGGCCGGGGGAATACTCCGCCATATCCTGCATTATTTCAATGAGCCCGGCAGCCTGAAGCGGCGTGAGTGTCGCAAGATCAATGGTTGTCGCAACCCGGACAATATCATCAAGGAATATTGCGCTGCCCCGGTCAATGAGAAATGGAACGAGGCGGGGAAATTCAAATACTTTGGGATTGTTTTCGGTAAGCTGGCGGGACAGTTCGCTCCGTTCTTCACGGTCAAGTGCAATCATGCTTTGCCAGGAAACCTCAAGCGTGTCGAGAAACGGGCAGGACAGATAGGAGCGTGCAGAACTCCGCCGGAACGCTTCCGGTACGGCGTCAACAGCAGTCTGATACATGCCGATCCGTCCCATTTCTGCAATATATGCGGTTGCCGTGCGTTCATTGAGCGCGCCGGAAGAAACGGCCGCACGAAACACCGGAAGCGCGGCAGCGGCAAACCGGTCCCGTGCGCTCTGGTACGCGTCCTCTGCGGCCGCAGGGTTATGCACAAGCGAGTCGAGATTGAGACCCTTTGCAGGCAACCATGTTTGATAGTACACTGTCGGCATCGCGGCCTCGATTACCAGCCGCTGCACCGATGCCGAGCGATCGTAGTGGAATGCGTTTCCGGAAAACGAGAACCGTTGCTTGTCCGAACGTATGAGAGTCAGGGAACCTTCTTCTTCGATACGGGCACTCCGCGCCGTTTTGAATGGAATGGAAATGTCTGCATACTGTTCGGGCAGGGCAACACTTATTTCAAGGGCGCGGATGTCACCCCGGCGTTCTGGAGATAAGGCAATGCGGGTGCCATCCCGGAAAGAGAGTGAAAAAGTATCCCCGCCCGGAGAAATTTCGGTTACCTCAAGCTCGATCGGGGTGTTGTCCCTGGTGTGGGCAATAACCGGGGTATCAGCATCGATGAAGAAGTGAATGCCATATATTGCCGCATGAACCGGTAATACCGGCTGCGGTACGCCTGTATCTGGATTCTCCTGCGACGCGGTTATTACCAGATCACCAATAGTACGGGAAAACAGCGCGTCTTTGGTAAACTGAACGGCAAAAATGCCGAAAATAATACATACGTAGAGCGCTATGAGAAATAGAATTCTGCGGGATACATTCTTTGTCATTTGCA
>CAZQEF010000177.1:0-4339 GCA_964592325.1 uncultured Treponema sp.
TGAACTTCAATCAGGATACCGTCAAGACAAAACAGATCATCAAGACCATCAAAGCGCTTGCCGATGGGGGATCAAAGCCCGAGGTTATCATAATCGACGGTTTTGACTTTTCCAAGGCTGATGCCGATGGCATGAAGATGATGAAAGACTTCGCAAAGGAAATGAGTATTTCGATCTGGTACAGCGCAGACACTGACGGCGCCGATCTCCCTGAAAGCATTTCACGTTTTTCAGGTGACATCGATGTTGTTCTCTATCTGCAACCGAAAACAGACTGTATCCAGATTCAGGTACTTCGCGAACATGGAGACAAGTCTTATGACACAGACCTTAAGCTTGATGTGAAATCGCTGCTTATCGCTGAAAAGTAAGAATCTTCATTCAAAAGAACCGCTCCTTCGGGGGCGGTTTTTTTTTATGAATATGTTATCATTACAGTATTGAAGGAGTTGTATCCGGCATGAAAACAAAAAGGGCAAGCGGCATTCTGCTGCATCCCACATCCCTTCCCGGCGCGTACGGAATCGGAACACTGGGAAAAGAAGCGTTAAGATTCGTCGACTGGCTCAAGGAAGCGCACCAGACATTATGGCAAATACTTCCCCTTGGCCCAACCGGATATGGCGACTCGCCATATGCATCCTTTTCTACTTTTGCGGGGAACCCGTTGCTGATAGATCTCGAACTTCTGTCAGAAGACGGTATACTTTCTCCCTCTGATATTGAACCACCCGATTACATTCCTGCAGAAGGCCCGGTAGATTTCGGATCTGTTACCTGGTGGAAACTTCCGCTACTGCACAAAGCCGCAGACAACTTTCTGTCTGCCGGTGCAAGTACCGATTTTACGGTCTTTTGCAACAATACACAGAGGTGGCTTGATGACTATGCCCTCTTCATGAGTATAAAATCAATCTACGATAAAAAAGCACAGGCAGAAAAACTTGAGGGCAGACTCTGGAACAATTACTGGGACCGTAAGCTGGCAACGAGAGATCCCAACGCCCTTGAACAATGGAAGCGTGACCATTCCCGAGAGATAGAAGAGTTCAAATGTATCCAGTTCTTCTTTTTTCGCCAGTGGTATTCTGTTAAAAACTATGCCAATGAACGGGGAATCAACATTATCGGGGATATACCCATCTTTGTAGCACCTGATTCTGCGGATGTATGGGCGAACCAGCATCTCTTTCAATTGAATCCGGACGGTACACCAATTGCCGTAGCAGGCGTCCCTCCCGACTATTTCAGTAAAACCGGCCAGCTTTGGGGAAATCCCCTGTACAACTGGGATGCAATAAAAGAAACCGGATATGCCTGGTGGAAAGATCGAATCAAAGCTACACTGGCCATGGTTGATTATATCCGTGTTGACCATTTCCGCGGGTTTGAATCATATTGGTCAGTACCTGCGGGGGACAAAACCGCAGTGAACGGAACATGGATTTCCGGTCCGGATCATGATTTCTTCACCGCGATACGCAATTCGCTTGGGGACATACCACTTCTTGCCGAAGACCTTGGCGTAATTACCCCTGAAGTTGCCCTGCTGCGGGACGACTTCAATTTTCCGGGAATGAAGGTTCTTCAGTTTGCCTTTGATGCCAATGAAGCCGGTAAAAGCGGTCTTACAAATTCTTTTTTACCGCATATGTACGGGAACCATGCTGTTGTATATACAGGAACACACGACAATGCCACCATGCGCGAATGGCTTGATGACGCCAGCACTGAAGAACTCACGCTGGTACGCAAATATCTTGGCATTACCAACGACAAAGCAAACCTTGTTGAAGCACTCATCCGTGTCGCATTCATGTCCGTCGCCGATTATGCCGTATTCCCTTTACAGGATATATACTCAATAGGAAGGGAAGGTCGGATGAATACTCCCTCGACCCTCGGCAACAACTGGACATGGCGGATGAATTACGAGCACTTCAATACAGGAAAAGCCCAGTGGCTCGAGGAATTATCACGTCTGTATGCACGTAACCTGTAATCTTATTACCACTTTGGAAACAATGACTTGAAGTAGTTTGTTGCGCCTTTCTTTGCTGATGATTTCTCAAGTGAAGAAAATTTCGTAATACCTTCCTCGCTTCCGGCAACAAGCAGCACATCATCTTCAGAAAATGTATATGATGGATCCCGAATAAATTGGAAATTGTCAGTATCAAGCTTTCGCAGAGCAACAACATTCAGCCCGAATTCCTTGCGGAGATTGGCATCGATAAGTGTTTTACCGAGACAAAAACTGTTTGCCCGGACTTCAGCCAAAGCCAGATTTTCGGAAATGGGCAGATAATTGAACAAGAGGGAAGAAGCCAGCATGGGAGTAATCCGTTTTGCTGCTTCGCGATCAGGAAATACGACCTGCGTGGCACCAACCATCGTCAAGACTTCCCCGTGTTCATCGGTCTGCGCCTTTACCATGATGTTTTTAACCCCGAGCTTCTTGAGGTAATTGGTAGTCATTATAGAAACTTCAATTTTACCGCCCAGGTCAACGATTACCGCATCAATATTCTCAGGAATTATTTTTGACAGAGCTACCTCATTTATGGCATCAGTAACATATGCAGCCTGTGCCATATCCTTGTATTTTTCAATTATTTCCTTGTCCTTATCGATTATGATTATTTCATCGGTTACCTCAACAAGTTCTTCCAACATGCGGAGTCCAAAAGCACCAAGACCAATTATGGCAAATTGTTTCACGGAAACCTCCTGTTCATCCTACTGCAACGCCAGCAGACGGATATTCAATAAAACGTTCTCTTTCATTCCGGAAAAAACCTGCCGCCATGGCAACAATTCCGGTTCGACCGATAAACATGGTTGCTATTATAACAGCTTTACCGATAATTGACAGATCCGACGTAATCCCCTGGGATAAACCGACAGTCGCGAAAGCAGATACAGTTTCAAACGCAACGTCAAAAAGCGTAAAATCACCTGAAGATATTTTTCCGGATTCCACAACAAGCAGGAGAAGAATTGATCCCATAATGATCATCAAACTCTTTGCCATGATATTGAAAGCTTTATCGATAATCTGTGTATCAATATTACGTTTCCCGATGTTCAAACCTTTTCGTTCCACATTCCCTTTAATGGCATAAATAAAAACAATGGCAAAAGTTGTTGTCTTTATTCCTCCGGCAATTGAACCGGGAGATCCCCCTATGAACATAAGAATCATTGTTATCATTTGAAAAACCGGAGAAAATTTCTGTTGCTCTATCAGGGAAAAGCCGGCTGTACGGGGTGTAATCGAATGAAACAATACTATTGTGCATTTCTCATGTAATGATAAATTTGAGGGTAATGCAGAATAATCAAATATCAACTGGGTTAGTATACCAATACCGATCAAAATTACTGTTACCCAAATTACCATGAGTGAGTGTGTTGATAATCTTTTATTTCGCCTGAAAATCTTGTTGCCTATATCCGTGATAACCATAAAACCCAGTCCACCTGTAACAATAAGAAAAATAATTGTCCAGGTTATAAGCGGTATGGAATGGAATCCTGCAAGACTGTCATTATATGTAGAGAATCCTGCATTACAGAATGCGGAAACAGCGTGAAACAATGCATCAAAAAAAGGACGACTTGAACCTGACTCCAGAAAGCCGTTATACATGATGCCGGCAGCAATAAATTCAAGCAGAACCGTGAAAAGGATAATGGAGCGTACAATTTTCTTCGGATTTGTTTCCAGATCCTCAATAAAATACTGCTGCACAATTACACGGTTAACCAGCGAGACTTTTCTCCTTGAGCCTGCTATATAGAAGGAAATAAAAGAAATTATCCCGAGACCACCCAACTCAATCAACAGCATGATTATCCAAAAACCGGCAGTTGTATAAATATCCATAGACACTGTAGAAAGGCCGGTAACACACAACGCAGATACTGTTGTAAAAAGAACGTCTATATAGTGGGGAGCTTCTCCGGAGGCATACGCAAACGGGAAGGAAAGAATAATACTGCCTGCAATGGAAAGTCCGATGAAGTACGCAAAAAGGTATACCTTGTCCATTGAAAGCTTGATGTTCATGATGTGGATTATACTTCAAATTGATCAGGGTTGTACATATAATTGTTCTTGATGGCTCAATACGCCTTGAAAATCACGATACGATTCTTCTGTCGCAACTCTCTGAGAAACGCTGTCGCGTTTCTCCCGCTTTTTTTATTTTAATCGCCGAAGGCGTTTAAAATAAAAAAAGCCCGGCAGCCCCCCGGCGAATACGCTTACGCGTATTCGCTTGGAGAAGAATGCTGAAGAACGACAAAGTACCTTCCGGGACAATCGTATCCAGCA
>CAZQEF010000178.1:0-4327 GCA_964592325.1 uncultured Treponema sp.
ACCGGCTTTCGGTCCTGACTGAATGGCGTCAGGATGAGTGGGATCGTACACCATACGCATATCGGCGGTATCTTTCTCGACGCCCATAACCCGAACACCGCGCCCGGGTCCGCGTTCAATGTCTGACGGAATGAAAGGATTGCGCCAGTCCAGCCCCGGTTCTTTTTGTGCCAGGACAACCCGGCTGCGGCGGAACGCGCCGCCATCCTGGGTCCTGGTGGTGGACGCATTGGCAATATTATCGGAAATTACATCGGTTCTGAGCCGTTCGGTTGCCATACCGCTTGCTGCTATATGTATGCTGGTAAAAAGTCCCATATTCCCTGCTCCTTATCCTACTTGAGTACCGAATTCACCTGAGAAAACTGAAAACTCTGCATCTGCGTCAATAACTGATAGTTCAGCTGTATCCGCAGCAGTTCCATGGCTTCCTGTTCGGGATCCACATTGTTTCCGTTTGCTTTCGCGGTTGAGGTATAATCGAGAACCCGGCGCGGTTCCACCGAACGGTAATCGATTACACCGTCAGAGGCTATATGACGGGGATTACTCACTGCAAGAGAAAACTGTCCCTTTGCTGAAGCTTCAGAATCCAGGGCGCGTTTGAGTTCTGTTTCGAAATTTACCGTGGATCGCTTGTAGTTGGGAACACCGGAATTGGCCAGATTGTTGGCAGACACGCTGTACCGCAGCGTGTTTACGTCCATTGACCGGTGCAATAAATCAATTGTCTTACCAAAACTGTTCATATATTGCCTCTCCCCTCCCCTAGAGTTTCGGCATAATGCACCGGCCGGTTAACCTTTTTCTACAATATGTACCGCGAAAGATCCTGATCCCGGACAATGTCCTTGAGCCGTTCATTCACATAATCCGTGGTAATGCGAACCGTTTCTCCGTTGTGTTCATCAGCATCAAAGGAAATTTCCTCAAGGAGCGTTTCCATGATGGTATGAAGACGTCGCGCCCCGATATTTTCCATTTTTGAATTTACTTCGGCAGCCAGGGAACTCATCATGGTAATGGCGTCATCGTCAAATTCGATCGTCACATTCTCTGTGGACAGGAGGGCGGTATACTGGCGTGTCAGGGCATTCTTTGGCTCCAGGAGGATCCTCCTGAAATCGTCGGCGTTGAGGGATTCGAGTTCCACACGCAGAGGAAACCGTCCCTGCAGTTCGGGGATGAGATCGCTCGGCCGGGAAATATTGAACGCACCGGCAGCAATGAAGAGGATGTGCGCCGTATTTACGACGCCGTACTTGGTATTTACCGTTGATCCTTCCACGATGGGCAGAATATCACGCTGAACACCCTCACGGGATACATCCTGGTTCCCTCCACGGTCGCTCTTTGTGGCAACTTTGTCAATTTCGTCAATAAAGACGATGCCCATCTGTTCAACCCGGTTTCGGGCTTCTTCCGCTATCTTTTCATGATCAACAAGCCTGTCCAGCTGTTCCGCCATGATAACTTTCCGTGCTTCACGTACAGGAACCTGCTTTCGTTTGTTTTTGCCTCCGGTAATCATGTTGGTAATGTTCTGGACACTCATCTCGAGATCCTCAAGATTTCCCGACCCGGCGAAAACTTCGAAAGAAGGCATTCCCGGGCGCTGTACGGTAACTTCGACCACACGATCCTCAAGCGCACCTTCGCGAAGCATCGTGCGGAATTTTTCCCGGGTAGTATTCTCTTTTCCGGCCTCTTCATTTTCCGGGGGCAGCGTAAGAGCAGTTGTTCCCGGGAGCTTCCCGGTTCCGTTGGGAGATGCTTCCGGTGCCTTTTTCCGGTTCAAACCGGGAAGAAGAAGATCAAGAATGACCTCCTCGGTTCGGCGTTCCGCCTCCCCCTGGAGCGAGTTCTGCATTTCCGTTTTCACCATGTTGTATCCCACTGCCATGAGATCACGGATCATGGATTCGACATCGCGGCCAACATACCCGACTTCGGTATATTTTGTGGCTTCAACCTTAAGAAAGGGCGCACCGCACAGCTTTGCCAGACGACGCGCGATTTCGGTTTTTCCCACCCCGGTAGGCCCTATCATGAGAATGTTTTTTGGCGCAATCTCGTCGCGCACATCTTCCGGAAGGCGCAGCCTCCTTGTCCGGTTTCTCAATGCAATGGCAACGGCCCTTTTTGCCTTTTTCTGGCCGATAATATAAGTATCCAGTTCGGCAACGATGCCCCTGGGCGTCAAATTTTCCAGTGCTTCCATGATATGTTACAGCTCCTCAAGAGTAATTGATTCGTTGGTATATATGCAGATACGCCCGGCAATGGCCAGGCTTTTTTCGGCAATGTCTCGCGCTGAAAGCGAATCCTGCTCCATGTAGGCAAGAGCCGCGGCATAGGCATAGTTACCCCCCGATCCGATGGCGAGCACATCATCAGCGGGCTCTATGACGTCTCCAGTGCCGGAAATAAGCAGCGTTTTCTCGCTGTCTGCCACCAAAAGAAGCGCCTGCAGGTTTCTGAGTGCCTTGTCTGTTCGCCAGTCCTTTGCCAATTCAACAGCGGACCTTACCAGATCTCCGGAATACTCTTTCACACGGTTTTCAAAGCGCTCCAGAAGCGTAAACGCGTCGGCTGTAGCGCCGGCAAAACCGGCCAGAATCTTTCCGTCGTATATCCTGCGGACTTTTTTTGCGTTAGGTTTCATGACTGTTTCGCCAAGAGTTACCTGGCCGTCTCCGGCCATGGCGATCTTTCCATTTTTTCTCACGGCAATGACCGTTGTACTTCTGAATTCGGGTTTCTTCATATGTCCTCCATTATCCGTGCGGATGAGAGCGGTGATACAGTTTCTTCAGGTGTTCCCGGCTCACATGGGTATACCGCTGGGTTGTTGAAATGCTGGCGTGTCCGAGCATTTCCTGCACCGAACGTATATCTACTCCCCGGTTGACCAGCGTGGTTGCAAAAGTATGCCGCAGGGCATGGGGTGAAAGATGGCGCGCGTCTTCCGTATACCGGGCAAGTATATACTGAATGCCGCGAACCGAAAGGGCGCGGCCCTGTTTTGATATGAACAGCCGGTTTTGTGACCGGTCATTATTCTGATTTCTCGAGAGAACGGCGGTACGTTCTGCAAGATATGCCCGGAGTGCCTCCCGGGCTTCGCGTGAAAAGAAAACTTTACGCTGTTTGCGTCCCTTTCCGGTAACGGTGGCGGAAGTGCCGGATGAATCGATATCCGACAGCGTGATACCGGAAAGTTCCGAAACGCGGCATCCCGTTGAGTACAAAAGCCACAAAAGGGCGGTATCACGGGCAGGCCAGAGTTTTTTGAGACCTGACGGTTTCCGGCACAGCGCGGCAGCATCATCGGCAAAAAGAAAAGACGGCATTTTTTGCGGTACCTTGAGATTCCTCACCGCCAATACCGGGTTGGAATCAGTCAGTCCGAACCGTACGGCATACCGGTAAAATCCGCGAAGAGCGGATAGAATCCGGTTTATGCTGGAAGATTCCAGGTTGTTATGTCCAAGATCAGCCGCAAAGAGACGGATATCCGAATCTGACGCCTCAAAGGGAGGCATCTCCTGCAGAAAAGCATCATATAATGACAGATCGCGGGTATAACTTTCTACCGTCCGGGGTGAAAGGGAGCGTACCGAGCGGATATACTCCAGATACTCTTCAAAATACCGGTTCATTCAGTTCCGCCCGTATCCTCTTCGGCGTTCTTTTCAACGCTGTCATCCTGCGTATGCAGGTAATCACAGTCGGGATTTATGCAGGACTTGAACGAACCGTTCTTCTTGTCATATTTCTCGACCATGAATTGACCGCATTTCGGACAGACAGCCTCAATCGGTTTGAAGTGTGATATAAAATCGCATTCAGGATACCGGGTACAACCGTAGAATTCCTTGCCCCGGCCCTTTGTCCGCCTTGCAACAATTTCTCCGTCGCATCCCGGTCTCGGACATTTCGCGAGCGGAATTGAGCGGGTATTCCGGCACTCGGGGAAACCGGAACAGGCAAGAAAGAAGCCGAACCGTCCCAGTTTTTTCAGCATGGGCTTCCCGCATTTTTCGCATACATAATCGGTTTTCTCGTCCAGGGTTCCTTTCATGCTGTCGAGGGTTTCCGTAACCTCGTCAACCCGTTCCTTGAAGGGGAAATAGAACTCACCGATCATCTGCGGCCATTCAATCCGGTTTTCTTCAACCCCGTCGAGTTCATTTTCAACATTGGCGGTAAAGCTGACATTGACCACCGAGGAAAAATATTCAACGAGCATGTCATTTATGATGCGGCCCAGCTGGGTTGGAACCAGCTGTTTGTTTGACCGGGTCACGTAGTACCGGTCAAGCAG
>CAZQEF010000179.1:0-455 GCA_964592325.1 uncultured Treponema sp.
TGCAGTGCAGGAACTGGTTCAAGAGCTTGACCGGATAGTGTATAATGGTGTTACCGGAGAAGAAATAGCTGATGCGAAGAGCCATATTACCGGAGCGCTGAAGCTTTCCGCAGATGATACCGAGTATCGCATGAAACGGTTGGCACGGCAAATACTGCATAACGGGTCCATTACGGATATTGATGAATCCATACAGATAATACGTGGAATACCGTTCTCGCGTATTCATGAAACACTGCAGAAAACATGCAGCCATGGAAGTAAAAGCCTGATTCTGTATGGACCAAAAAAAACGCTTAAAGAGGTCGGTAAAAAATGGAAATAGCAATTCGCTGTATAGCCCGTGATGGTGCAACGCTTCCGGCGTACTCTACCGAGGGTGCTTCCGGCGCCGATATCAGGGCTTTTTTGAATGATCCCGTTGTCATAACTCCTGGAAGCAGGGCGCTCATCCC
>CAZQEF010000179.1:465-4327 GCA_964592325.1 uncultured Treponema sp.
CTGCAGTTGTCATTCCTGCCGGAGGAAGAGCACTCATTCCAACCGGAATTATGGTTGAGATACCCCATGGATATGAGATACAGGTTCGTCCCCGTTCAGGTCTTGCCATGAAACATGGTATTACGGTTATGAATACTCCCGGTACTATCGATTCCGATTACCGTGGAGAAATCGGTATTATGCTCTATAATTCGGGAAATGATTCATTTTTGGTGGAACATGGAGACCGTATAGCACAACTGGTTCTCGCTGAAGTACCACGGGCTGCTTTTATCCTTTCAGAGTCCCTTTCCGAAACAACCCGTTCATCCGGCGGTTATGGTTCAACCGGCAAGAAATAGATGAAAAAAACGCTTTTTCTGTATATTGCGAAGGAAATGCTTCTCTATTTTGCAATCGCGTTTTTTTTCTTCTTTCTTATTTTTTTTGTGAATCAGATTCTCCTCATGGCCGAAGAGGTGCTCTCTAAAAAAGCGCCTTTTTTTGATGTTGTCAAACTGATATTCTATTCACTGCCCTCTGTTATAGCAACATCAGCGCCATTCGCTGCGCTTGTCGGTACGCTGATGGGAGTGGGTCGCCTCGTCAGTGACCGGGAAATACTTTCAATGAATACACTTGGAATATCTGTCCGCTTTATCATCCTTCCTGTTTTAGCTGTGGGAATTCTTGTATCGGTTGTTTCGTTTGCCACAAATGATATTCTTCTTCCGGCTGGTACCATTCAATTCAATAAACTGTATCGCAAGATACTTACCGCTACGCCTGCTCTGGAACTGGAATCAAACTCAATTAAACGGAATGAACGCGCAATCGTTATTACCGGGACCATCAGGAATTCTGTCATGGACAAGCTGCTGGTTGTGGATACTGATGATGAAGGAAACAAGAGAATTATCGCTTCACCTGAAGCAGAAATTATCAAGTCCGAAACCGGTGCAATTCTCATGTCGCTGCGCATGAATGATTCATCCGTAGTTATGTTTGACCGGAAAGATCCCGGAAAATACGATTTGGTGGATTCAGAAATCATTACCTACAACATTCTTGCAAAAAATGTGCTTCCTGCGTACACCGGCTCAATTACTCCCCGGGAAATGAGTTCCCGTGATCTGTTCCGTGAAATACGTAACAGTAAAGAGCAACACGGAGACCGGCGCCTGAACATGATGTGGATGGAGTTTCACAAGAAATTCTCCATTCCGTTTGGGGCTTTCTTTTTTGTTTTGCTGGCTTTCCCTCTTGCCTTGACAACAAAGCACAGCGGGCAGAGTACCGGATTCATTATTGGATTATTCATTGCAGTCTTTTACTGGTCGTTACTTATTGGGGGGCAAACACTCAGTGTACGGCTCGGTTTTAACGGCAGTATAATGATGTGGCTGCCAAATACTGTTATACTGATTCTTGGGCTCCTGTGTACCGGAAGGAAAATTTTTACATGAAGATTCCGCGCATACACATACTTCAACGATATCTTGTACGACAATTTGTGCCCGTTTTTCTGGTGGCGCTGTTTTTTTTTGTTGTCCTTCTTCAGCTGGCTGAACTTTTTACCAATCTCTGGAAATATCTGGCCAATCAGGTTCCCGCCAGTTCGGTTTTGACTGTAATCTGGCTGTACATACCTAAATGTATTTCATTTGCGTTTCCCATTGCCGTGTTGTTCGCGTCATCATATACCATGGGAACATTGTATGCGCGGAACGAATTAACCTCGATATTTTCAGCAGGATATCCACTGTATAAATTGGTTACACCGCTTCTTGTACTCGGGTTGCTTTTTTCGGTCCTGATGTTTTTTTTCGAAGACCGGATAGTAATTCACTCACAGGCACAAAAAAACGCATTGAACAGAACACTCACGGATCCCGATCAGTCCTTCAGTAATACCAATCTGGTTATACTTTCACAGGATGAAAAAACGGTATATTTTGCAGATTATTATCAGGATGCCGAAAAACGTCTCTATAACGTTTTTATCGTGCTCAGAAACAGTGAAGGAACGCTTGAAACCGTCTTGCAGGGAAGTCTGGCGAACTGGGATGACGGTGAATGGAATATCGAAAGTCCCAATCGATATGATTTGACCCCGGAGGGTACCATGAAGAAAGGGGACGATCTTTCCGGAATCACACTGAATGAACCGCCGGAGACATTCAGACGGCATGTGGTTTCCGTGGAAGAATTGACGGCGTCCCGGGCAAAGGAGTATATTTCCTTTATGCGGCGGACGGGAATTCCCTATACCGGGCATCTCACAGACTATTACAAGCGGTTTTCTTTTCCCTTTACCATCTTCATCGTGTTGTTTTTCTCTATTTCGCTGGGCGGAAGATTTAAAAAGAACATTTTGCTCATGAGTCTGCTTACCAGCTTGATAATCGCAGTTTCATTTTATGTTACACAAATGATGACCATGTTACTGGCAAAGTGGGAATATATTTCCCCGGTATCCGGTGCATGGCTTCCGGTACTTATTTTTATAGCAGGGAGTATTGTCATACTCCGTCACGCAAGGACCTGACAATGAAAAAATCAGATACCATATTTACACTTACGGCACAGGATCCCCGAAGCTCCGCAAGAAATGGAATAATTCATCTTCCCCATGGAGATGTGCAGACTCCTGCCTTCATGCCGGTAGGAACCAATGCAACGGTAAAAGCCGTTACGAAGGATTGGCTCAGGGAAATCGGCTTTGAAATCATTCTTGCAAATACGTATCATCTATACCTGCGTCCCGGCATGGATGTCATTGAAGAAGCTGGCGGTCTGCATGGTTTTTCCGGGTGGACCGGAAATTTTCTGACGGATTCGGGAGGATACCAGGTATTTTCATTGGCGGATTTCAGGAAAATCACTCCGGAAGGAGTGAAATTCCGCAGTCATATTGACGGTTCCTCGCATTTCCTTACTCCTGAAGCCATTGTACGATTACAGGCGCAGCTTAACAGTGATATCCAGATGCAGCTTGATGTATGTACCGGATACGGTACTGAATGGAAAAAAGCCAAAGAAGCTCTGGATATTACAAAAGACTGGACCGTCCGCGCAAAACGTACCTGGCTCGAAACAGACGATTCCTACCAGGGCAAGCTGTTTGGAATAGTGCAGGGCAATTTCTATCATGATTTGAGGAAAGAAAGTGTCGACGCACTTCTTGAAATTGATACGCCCGGTATTGCAATTGGAGGTCTTTCCGTAGGTGAACCGAGGGATCTCTACAGTGAATTTCTGGAAACTACCGCTCAGCTTCTTCCGGGAGACAAACCGCGGTATGTCATGGGAATCGGTACACCGGATTATATTCTTGACGCGGTATACAATGGTATTGATATTTTCGATTGCGTGCTACCGACCCGAAATGCGAGAAACGGGTCGCTTTTTACCCGGAATGGACAGCTGTCAATAAAAAAGGAATGCTACACACGTGATTTTTCGCCGGTAGATTCATCCTGTAACTGTCGTGTGTGCCGGGAATACAGTCGCTCATATCTCAGACATTTATACAAACAGGATGAAATACTTTTTTCAATGCTTGCAACCTTTCATAATCTGGCTTTTTTACATACTATGATGGACGAGATTCGGTCAGCGATACGGCAGGGCACGTTTACTGAATATCGTAAATCATTTCTCTCGCGTTTGAACGGAGGTGTTATGTGATGTTATCGCCTAAAACAATATCAGCTCTTTGTTACATGCTTCTCAGTATTTCAATTCTTATTGCTGAAAGTGATGATAAACGGGTTGACATACTGAAATATGGACTTGAAAATGAAATTGTCGATCTGGTTAACGATATTGAAAAACGTGATGACCGCTCATTAAATGATGAACTTGAGAGTCTTTTTGAAAC
>CAZQEF010000180.1:0-4303 GCA_964592325.1 uncultured Treponema sp.
CGCCTTCGCTTTTCCGGGGACTTCCGTCATCGGTCGACTGGAACCGGTTCGTGTCATAGAGCGCGGTTTCCGCTTTTGACGGGTCGGAAAGAATTTCCCGTTCGAGACTGATTGCTTTCCAGGTCTTGTATCCGCCGGAAAGGTTGCGGACGTCGGTGTAACCCAACTGACGAAGCAGGCGCTCCGAAAGATACCCGCGTAGGCCTACGGCGCAGAATACGACAATGCTCTGTCCCCGCGGGATCTCGGAAAGCCGTGAGCGGAGTTCCTGCTGCGGGATGTTTACCGCGCCGGGAATGCTGCCGAGGCTGAATTCGTCCGCGGTACGAACATCGATCAGCGTGGCTCCCCGGTCGAGAACCTCTTCCAGGTCTTTCCAGATAAGAGGGCGTGTATACCCGGAAAGGGAGTTTTCCGCGATAAAGCCGACCATGTTGACGGGGTCTTTCGCGCTCGAGAAGGGTGGAGCATACGCCTGTTCGAATTCGGCAAGATCGTGAATCGTCCCGCCTTTTTTAATGTAAGCCGAAAGCACATCGATGCGTTTGTCCACGCCGTCGAATCCGACCGCCTGGCCGCCCCAGAGTTTACCCGAGTCCGGATGATAGAGGATTTTTATGCTGAACTGGAGCGCGTCGGGATAATACCCCGCGTGGCTTCCGGCGTGAGTTACCGCCTGGGCAAAGGGCAGATTTGCCCTCTCGAGCTGTTTTTCGGTCAGACCGGTGGAAGCCACTGTCAGGTCGAAAATCTTCGCGATGCTTGTGGCAATGGTTCCCGTGTAGGGCCGGGTGTCGCCGAATATGATGTTGTCCGCGCACAAACGTGCCTGCTTGTTGGCGGGACCGGCAAGGGGAACGGTTATGGTGCTTCCCAGAAGCGGACTCGTGAATTCAATCGCGTCGCCCACTGCCCGGATGTCGGGATCCGAGGTACGGAAATACTGGTCAACCCTGATCGCGCCGTTTTGCGCGAGGTCGAGCTTCGCCTCACGCGCGATCGCCGTGTCGGGTTTTACCCCGATAGAGAGGATGACCATGTCCGTTTCAACCGTGCTTCCGTCCGCGAGCTGAACTTCGAGGATGGAACCCCGGCGCACAAAGGCAGAAACGCCGTTCTTCAGCTTGAGAGAAATACCCTTCTCGCGCATATGCTGTTGAACCATGGTCGCGAAATCATAGTCGATGATGTTCATGACCTGTTCGAGGGCTTCAACGACGGTAACCTCAAGCCCGCGTTCCTTCAGGTTTTCCGCCATTTCAAGGCCGATAAACCCGCCCCCGACAACCACGGTACGTCGGGTTTCCGACGCATCGATCTTTTCCTTGATGGTGTCGATGTCCGTAACTGAACGGAGCGACATGATCGCAGGATCATCGATTCCCGGAATGGGAGGACGAATCGGCATGGCACCGGGACTGAGAATGAGAGTATCGTAGGTTTCGTCGAATTCGGTTCCCGATTCAAGGTTTCGCACCCGAACTGTTTTGCTTTCGCGGTCAATGGAGACTACTTCATGACGGGTTTTGGCCTCGACGTTGAGGGTATTGCGGAAGCTTTCCGGTGTCATGACCAGAAGCCGGGACCGGTCCTGAATAACGCCGCCGGCATAGTAGGGGAGTCCGCAGTTCGCGTAACTGATGTGCGCACCCCGTTCAAACATGATGATTTCCGCTTTTTCATCGAGCCGGCGGAGCCGGGCTGCAGTTCCGGCGCCGCCCGCGACGCCTCCAACGATTACATATTTGGCCATATACGTCTCCTTATAAGCGATTGTCTGCACAATAAAGTGATTCCTAAGAATCAAGCGATTCCGAAGGAATCGCCCTGTTCATGTCCCCGGTTGAGAGCTCAACTGGGTAAATTGTAATTCATCAGGCAACTCGATGGAGCTGCATTGATACTTTTCCACGAGCTCTGTCCCCGTTTCGGTAAGAGAAACGGCGATATTTCTCCGGTCTTCCGGCGAAATGGTACGGATTATCAGCCGTCTCTGTTCAAGCGCGTCGAGAACCCGGGACAATCGTGAAGGCGAGAGCTCAAGTTCACGGGCAATGTAGCCGGGTTCATGGATGCCGCGCTTCAGCGTACACAGACAAAACGCCTCGTTGAGGGATAAACCGCTTTGTTCCCTGAGCGATTGCTCGAAACGTCGCAAGACGGTCTGGATACGCCTGATGGCGCAAAGATCAATCATCGGCTCCTCCTTGTATCGTTCACGGCAACGGTACCTGCCGCTCGTGGCACCCTTCTGCTTACAGTTTCTACTAGCAAAAGTTGCTACTAGCAAATATAATGCGACCGAAAATACTTGTCAACATTTCAACGTCCGGAAAAAGCTTTTTCCGTGAGAATCTTCATTTTTTGGGCGTTGACCACCGCCTGTCCCTTCGCGTGATTGTTGAAGTAGATCTGTATCACCTGTGCCGAATGAGAAATTGTTTCCATGAAGGGCATGAAGCGGGAAAGCTCTTCGTCCGAATAGCGATAATCATACCGGGTGGTAGCGTTGCCCCGGTACCACTGCGCCGTGTTCCGGCCGTGGAAACGGATATAGGCCGATTGTGTCGTTACCACCGGCAGCTGGGCCGGAAGTGCCTTCAGGGCCGGCATGTCGGTAATGCACCAGGTGAGTCCTTTGGAGCGGAACGCCCGGTATACCCGGTCCTGCTGCCAGGACGCGTGACGGAATTCGATTGTGAGGGGAAGACCGGCAAGGGAGCGAATGAGATCGTCGAGGTACCGGCGTTCGTCAACCTGATAATGGAAGCTCTCCGGAAACTGCAGGAGTACGGAAAGGAGGAGCTTTCGTTCCCGGAGGGGACACATCGCGTCGCAAAACCGGGCCGCCTCGTCGCGCCATTTGGACAAACTGATGTCATGCGTGAGGGATCGGTGCGCCTTGACCGAAAAATGCAGCCGCCCGGCCGAACGCTTGATCATCGCGTCCATCTGTTTTGCCTCGGGCATGCCGTAATAGGTGTAATTGAGCTCAAGCGCGTTGAACTGATCCGCGTAACAGGCGAGAAACCGGTCACGGGGGAGTTCCTGCGGATAGAGGACGCCGCGCCAGTCGGCATAGTCGTAGCCCGAGGTGCCGATATAGAAGGTTGCCACGGGAACCCCTAATAAACGTCCGGGATGCCGGCGAGATCGGTAGTGTATGCGGGCGAAAGGAACCGCCGTCGCATTGACCAGGACCGGTTGCCCGGAATGTTGAGCGCGGTGCGGATCGCGTTCTGGCCGTACCGCCGGTTGATACCGTCAAAACAGCGCATGAGCGCCTGTTTTTCTTCATTAACGGCCGTTTCCGAGAAAAGATCCGGCTGGGAGACAACATCGTCCTCGAGCCCCAGCAGGTTGACCATGACCTTGCGGTAGCGGTGCCCTTCCCGGTAGAGGTCGCGGAGGAGGGCAGACGCGGTTTCCAGGATATCGGGGAGATATGAACTCGGTGTGGCGAGGGCGGCCGAACGTTGATCGCAATACTGGGGGCCGGCGTCGTCCCAGGGACTCGTCATGAGATAGACCGACACAAAGCGGGCCCGGCTGCTTTGCGCGCGGAGCCGGCGAACCGCCTCGTGCGCGTAGGCAGCGGCCGCCTCCTCAAGTTCGGCGAGGGTGCATACCGGTTCCGCAAAGGATTTTGACGCGCAGATATTACGGTTCTTTTCCGGTTCGATCCGCTCGTTTGCCGGAACCCCGCCGAGCTCCTGCACCGTGCGGAGTCCGGTTATGGTCAGATATTTCTTCGCGACATGCAGGGGACAGAGCTTCAGGTCGAGCGCCGTGCGGATACCGATCCGTTCGAGCGTTTTTTTCTTTGACCAGCCGATACCCCACACGTCGCCGACCGGAATGCGGTCAAGTTCGCGGTCCATGTCGACCTGTTCCGCGGAAAAAACGCCCCCCGCGGACTTCGCCAGCTTGTTGCAGATTTTCGCGAGCGTCCTCGTCGGCGCGATGCCGACGGAAACCGGAATGCCGATTTCCCGGAGCACGGTATTGCGCAGATGATGCGCGATGCCGGCATAGTCGGGACAGTCCCAGTCGGGGTAGTAGAGAAAACACTCGTCGATGGAGTATACCTCAACTTCGGGACAGAGCCGGTTGTATATCGCCACGATTCGCGCGCTGATATCCGCGTAGAGCGTGTAATTGGAGCTGAATACCGACACATTCTTCTGCGCGCATTCGGCGGAAATTTTGAACCATGCGTCGCCGCGGCGGAATCCCGCTTCCTTTGCGGCCGCGTTGAGCGCAATGACGATACCGTCATTATTGGAAAGGACGACGATGGGCT
>CAZQEF010000181.1:0-360 GCA_964592325.1 uncultured Treponema sp.
CGGGGTTTTTTTCGGCAACCTTGCTCATTTCCTCTTTCGCTGAAAGAGGCAGGACGCACAGAATGGCCAGCGTGATGATGATGATTTTCTTCATTTTCTCTCCTTTTTTCTTATCCGCATTATGCTGTTACACAAATGTGAATTGCTTACCGATCATGATAGCCCCAATCTGTTTCATTTTCAAAGAAAATGTTGATTTTGGATATTCGGCTTGAGAAAAATCAAAATATCCTTGACAGTACTATATTATACAACGTATAGTATAGCTGATAATATGATATTACATTTTAGATAAATAACGTCGGTACTGTTCCGGAGGAGGTCGGTGCGCTTGGCGTTATGGAATTTTTCAGCATCACA
>CAZQEF010000181.1:370-4249 GCA_964592325.1 uncultured Treponema sp.
ACTGTTCCGGAGGAGGTCGGTCACAAAATGTTATTTTCCATAAATACCGGGCTGCTTGACGCCTGTGTTCTTGCCATTCTTTCACGGGGCGACGAGTACGGGTACCGGCTCACTCAGGAAGTAAAGCAGGTTATGGACATTTCGGAATCCACCCTGTACCCCGTACTCAAGCGGCTTTTAAAGAATGGGTGGCTCAGTACGTACGATGAGCCGTTCCAGGGAAGAAACAGACGGTATTACAAAATTACCGGTGAAGGTTTGACCCAGCACATGCTCTATGTGAAGGAATGGAAAGAATACCGGAAAAGAATAGACGGCATTTTTGGAGGAGAGGCAGAACTATGACACGAGCTCAGTTCATGAGTGAATTGCGGGAACGGCTTGACCGCCTTCCCCCGGACGAACGAGAGGAAGCTCTCGCGTACTATGAAGAGTACTTTGATGAGGCAGGAGCCGATCATGAGCAGGACGTGATTCGGGAACTGGGCAGTCCTGCCAGTGTTGCCTCGCGGATCTATGCGGACCGGGCCGTCAAGGCCGCGCGGGAATCCCCCCATAATCCGGGGAAAGGACTTTCGGCCATCTGGTTCATCATACTGGCAGTACTGGCGGCGCCCCTGGCCGTTCCGGTAATTGCAGGAATTATCGGACTCATCATTGCAATTCTGGCCACAGTATTCGGGATTGGAGTTGCGGCGGTAGCGCTTCTTGCGGGAGGATTTGTTACCTTTATCGGTGGTTTCATCAGGCTGTTCTCCATGCCCGCGACTGCCCTCGTTCTCTTCGGCGCAGCATTTATTCTCTGGGGTGTCGGGAAGATTGTATTTGTGATCATCGGGGCGCTCATTTCGCTGCTTGGCCGGTTTCTTTCATGGTTCTTTGACCGGCCCTCGGGAGGATATCATGGAAAGTAAGAATTCGGGTAAGGGATTGATGAAGGGGTTCTTCCTTCTCTGCATTGGCTGCATCCTGATCGCGATAGGGCTGAGTTTTGGCGGAAAGACGATACGGGAATTCAAATCTTTGCCCTGGGACTGTGAGCCCTTCCTTTTTAACCCGGGGTTTTGGGATGATGACGGAGATGCGTGTATCAGCCCGGTGGAAATGCAGGAAGGTACGATCCCCGCGGGTATCAGGAATCTCAAGGTTGATTTGAAATTCTCTTCGCTTGAAATCCGGCACGGCTCTGTTCCGGAATATCGGGCAACGGATTTCAGGGAGGAGACACTGCGGGCCACGGTTGAGGGGGATACCCTGATTGTGGAAGAAACCGACTGGCAGGGCCGAAGGAATTTCCGGGAGCATCCCGTGAAAAGTCATCTTGAAGTAATCCTTCCGGAAAATGTAACGCTTGACGACACAATCATTTCGATCGGGGCGGGATCCCTGACCATTACGGATGTTGACGCGGAACGGCTTTCCATCGAAAGCGGCGCGGGTTCCATCAGGGGGACGGGCGTACATGCCAATCGGGTATCGGTTAAAACCGGTGCCGGTTCTCTCGATTTTTCCGATTGTTCATTCGAAGACACGGTTATCCAGACGGGAGCGGGCAGGGTGCAGTTTGACGGAGCGTTGACGTCCCGGGCTGCGATTTCGACCGGTGCCGGTTCAGTCGAGTTTGATCTTGCCGGTTCAGAGAATGATTATCGAATCGATTTTACCCGTGGCATCGGTTCAGTCAGAATCGGCCGTTCAACCTATAACGGAATGGGAAGCGGTACCGCCGGAAACCTTGACGCCGGTCGCCGTCTTGACATTACCTCCGGCGTCGGCGCGGTACGGATTCGGTTTAAGGACTGAAAAACGGGAAGAAAAGGGCGATCCCCGGGAGGGACCGCCCAAACAGACGAACCGCCTGCGGCATTTTAATGTGAAAACGGCTCCCATAACCGCGTGGTGATGCGGGCCGCTTCCTCTTCCGGAGTCCTTCGTGTATCCGGACAATACCGGCAGATGTTCAGGATATCCCGCTCAAGCATTTCCTTTCCGCGGATGTTGTACCGCGCGTCTACCGCCTGCGGGAAATCGATGATTACCGGTTTTCCGTTTCGCACGAGGATGTTGTACGGGGAAAGATCCCCGTGAATGATGTTGAGGGAGAGCATCCGCTCGATCGCGTCAAGAAGAATACGCTTGAATCCGTACGATTCGTCGGGTCCGCAACGGTAATCCCGCAGCCGCGGCGCCGGCTCTGTCTGTCCGTCGTCTTCGTAAATGAACTCCATCGCGAAGGCGGTCGCGCATTTGGCAAACGGCACCGGCACGGGCAGCCCGGCATCGTGCAGGCGCTGCATTACCGAAAACTCGGAGTACACCCAGAACGCCTGGAGTTCGCTCGGCGTTGAAAGAATATGCATCGAGTCGCGGCGGTTGATTCCCGCTTCGGCGAGGCGGCCCTGAAGATAGGCGGAGAGCGCCTGGAAGCTCCGGTGTTCAATGTTCTTGTACACCTTGATCGCTACGTCACGGGATCGGCCGTCCCCTTCCGCAGGGCAGCGGTATACGCAGGCTTCCTTCCCCTGTTTGAGGACCGGTCCTCTGACAGAAATGATTCCCTCTCCGATAAAGAAATCGAACGCGGAGTATTCTTCAGTATTGTCAAAATCTATCTGACTGAAGTAGTCAACATGCTGCTCAGTCCCGGTATGTTTTTTCCGGTTACGCGTTTTTGATTCCCGGTTCCGTTTCGCGCACAGCGAAGACAAATCGATATCGTCATAGTCGTCAAATTCTGATAGTCGCATGGTAATCCTTACGGCGCACTGCTAACGTGCGTCTTTTCACGTGGTGTTGAGTTGATTGTGGATTACGGTACTGCCGTCAGAATCGCTTTGTAATTAGCGGGAAAGACCGGAGGACGGCAATACCGTCAACAATATGACCGAGTTGTTTTGCATGTACTGCCTCCTGGTAAATGATGTGATATGGGTATGATACCATCAGGTGGGGTATTGTGGCAAGAAGAAAATTATACTTCCGAGGTCGCTTCGGTAAGTTCAATGTGAACCGGCGCGCTGGCACCTTCATTCTGCCAGGTGCCGGAAAGGCGGCGCAATCCTGTCGGGACGAGGCTTAGTCGTACGCTGAATGAGCCCGTTTCGTGCATGCCGTTTGCTGTCCGGTGTTGCCAGGTTCCGTTGACCGCGGTTCCGGTTTCCTCCATGTTGCCGAGCAGCATGCCCTTTTCAATACCGCCGCCCTGATACTCGGCCCAAACGGTGGCCCCTTTTTGACGGAAGGAAAAGACGGTGAGCGGCGAGATCGGGGAAGTGTCGGGCGCGTTGGTTCCGAGGAAGAAAACGCCATCAAGGGAGAGGCCGGGTAGTGAGCTGCCGTTCGGTGACCTGTCGGCGGGCGGACCGCTGGCAAAAAGCCCGGTTCCCCGCGAATCCGCGTGCTGACCGCCGTCGAACAGGCTCTTTCCCCGCGCGTACGCGTCTTCCACATACTGCGCTTTCTTTTCCGCGGTGATTTTTTCGTGGCTTGTTTCGTCGTAGACGACAAACGCGCGGCGGCGCGCCCGGTCGTTCAGGCGGTCGTTGAGCATGACCTTCTTCATGCTTTCGAGATAGCCGAACTGTTCAAGGGTTTCAAGGCTGTGTCCGGCGCAGCAGAGGACGAGTCCGGTGTCGAGCGTTTTCATCCGGCGGTTTGCCCCGTAGGCGAACCCGAATGACCATACCCGGTCAAACCAGCCTTTAAGCTTTGCCGGCGCTTCAGTCCAGAATACCGGATACACAAAGACGAGCGCGTCCGCGTTGTTGATTTTCTCCTGCTCCCTACGTACCGCCGCCGGGCATTCCCCGGTATCGCGGTAGTTGGCGTCGCGGAGGTATTCCGCTTCGGTAATGTCGCCGTCAAAGTCCAGCGCGTAGA
>CAZQEF010000182.1:0-1385 GCA_964592325.1 uncultured Treponema sp.
GTTTTTACCGGTCAGCATCCATGCGTTCCGGCCGGAAAACAGCCGTTTCCGGACCGTGGCCCGGACGTACTCCATCCGCTTGTGATCGAGTCTGTACCATCCATTTTCACGAATGGACAGACCTCTCCCAATGTGCTTATCGGCATCGAGACATAATAACTTGAGGATTATTTTTCGTTTTCAAGAAGAAATTTCATTTTTTCCGCGGCTTTTCCGCGGTGAGATATCCTGTCTTTCAACGCGGGATCGAGTTCGGCGACTGTTTTACCGTATTCAGCAAGAAAAAGAACAGGATCATATCCGAAACCACCGGTTCCCGAACCCTGGTTTGAAACAATTTCGCCTTCCAGGGTTTCCTGAACCGAGATATAGCGCTCCGGCCCGAGGAATAATACCAGATTGCAGACAAAACGTGCGGTACGGTCGGCAATTCCGGAGAGTTTTTCAAGAAGCAGGCGGTTTCGGTCTTCGGCAGAAAGGGTTATTCCCCCTGCAGAGCCAAAGCGCGCGGAAAGGATACCCGGCGCGCCGCCGAGGGCATCGACACAGATCCCGGAATCGTCTGCAAGAACCGGTTCATGAACCAGTTCGTACAGGGCTTTTGCCTTGAGCAGCGAATTATCAAAAAAACTGCTGCCTGTTTCATCAGGATCAAAAGTAATACCCGCATCTGCAGGGAGTACGATACGGTGATCAGAAAAAATCCGTCCGAATTCTTCTGCCTTGTGGCGGTTACCGGTTGCAATGTAAATGGTCATGATACGTCAGAATACTCATGATTCTTCACCGAGGCAAGTGTTGAATCAATCGTTCCCCGGCACATGCCCAGAATCCCCGCCAACAGCCGGTTGCTTGGCGCGCTCTGAAGTTTTCGGCTTTGTTGTTTCAATTCAGCCATGCGACGGGTGCAATACTGGTATTCATGCTCGAGACAGGCATACCGGCTACCGTCCTGATCCACCTGCTTCATCTCCATGAGGCTTTTCTGCGCACGAAGGTAACATTCAAACCGTTTTTCGCGCAAAACCCGCATGCGGTCTGCCGAAAGCATCCATCGCTGGCGGACACAATCAAGCTTGCTGTTCAGGTAGTTTTCTGTCATGCCGGTCTGTTTTACAATGGATGCGATAATTTTATCGTCCAGTGCAGTACCGGACTTGCAGGCGAGCAACATGATTTTCCGGGCGGCTACCTGTTTTTTCTTTTTTGTATTCGGCTCATTTTCCGGAATGAGCGGAAATTTGCTCTTGCCGGAGACGTCGCTGTCGTACTGTATGTCATTCCATTCGTTGCGGTTCGCCCGGTCTGCCATTTCACTGAGTATCCGTGTTTGTTCTTCAATCATGAATACCTGCTGCCGTGCTTCCCTGCCGTAATAGTCCCTG
>CAZQEF010000182.1:1395-4242 GCA_964592325.1 uncultured Treponema sp.
CAGAATGTTTTGAATGTCAGCCGTACAACCCAGCTCAGGTAGGTTTTGAATGATGCTTTATCCGGCTTGAACTGCTCGATTATGCGCGACAATTTCGGATAGAGCCAGGTGATGTAGTCGCTCCGTGTGTCCTCGTCATGCACGGCCAGACGAAACTGGACAAGATGAAGATACAGGTATTCTCCCAATGCATGTGTTGCTGAATCCAGTGCTTCGGAAGATCTGTCATTTTTGAATTCATGAATTCGTTCTGATACTTCTTGTATGGTCATCAGCTACCCCTCCGATCGTTTTATGCAAAAACTATGCCAGTGTACTGATGGAGGGAGAGGGGGCAGGCGGCACTACAGATGGTGCGGAAGAAGATATTCAGCTGAATCATCCCGGTTGAATTCAGCAATTCTGTTGAATTCAGGAGTTCAACAATCGGGGAACTGCGGCGCGAAGGCCGCAACAAAACGGGGAATGAGTTCTTCGATGGTTCCCGGTATGCTCAAACCGGAAGCATGTTTATGCCCGCCGCCGCCAAAAGACTGTGCAACAGAACTGACATCAACACGGTGAACCGAGCGGAAACCGACGGTACAGTTTTCGGGTGTTTCCTGGCGGACTATCACGATGACCTCAACGCCCGCAATGGCCTGAATGAGCTGGTACAACGAGTCAGAATCGCGTCCTTCGAGTCCGAATTCCCTCGTATCTTCAAGGGTTTCCCATGTTACTATCATTTGTCCGTTGTAATACCGGGTGAGACGGGAAAGAATGCGCGATATGAGGTAACGGGATTCAATGGATTTCCCTCCGTTCATGTTCAGGAAGGTTTCTTTCGGGCTTGCCCCGGCAGCGACCAGACGGGCGGCCGACTCAAAGGCACGGGGGCAGGAAGTGTCGAGGTGCCTGAAAAAACCGGTATCCGTACACAACCCGAACAGCAGCAGTGAGGCTTCTTCACTGGTGGGCTTTTCTCCGAATGATTCTATGCAGTCCTGGATGAGCAGGGTTGTTGCCGGTGAAGAAGATTCCACATAATCCGCCGGTCGGGCTCCGGTATTGGTTGTATGATGATCAATAACGGTGTAGGGCAATTCTTCGATTCCTGTTGCTGCTTCACCGATGCGGTCAATGTTCGCGCAGTCAAGTACGATTACCGCAGTGTTCTCAAGAGAAACAGTTTCCGGAATCCGGGGGAGAAAGAGGGGTTCATATACCCGTATTTCCGGTCTTTTGAATGGACCGGAGGATAAAAGAACCGTTTTTTTGCCCATGCGCTTCAGAAACGAGCTCAGGGCCAGGCAACTGCCGACTGAATCGCCGTCCGGTTCACGGTGTCCGGCTATGATGTATTGATCATATGCGTCAAGAAATGTATGCAATTCGTGTGGAATTCTGTTCATGATTCAATCCTGTAGAAGTAAAATGCTCTTTTGCACCGGCAGTGTTGATACTTCCGGTTTTCCGTTTTTGACATACGCATTAATTTCCGTCCGCATGCCGTACCGGTCACAGTATATACCAGGTTCGATGGAAAAGCAGCTCCCCTCAATGACCGGACGGGAGTCGGGGAACTCGATACTGTCCAGATTTACACCGGATCCGTGACACTCACAGTCTATGGCATGACCGGTCCGGTGGCGGATCCAGGCCGGATCATTGATCCGGCCTGTCAGATGTTCCCGTACCAGCAAGTCAATTTCGGCCCCGGTAATGGCGTGATGCGCTGCAAAAGCGGCGGAAATTGCCGGAACAACAAGATCGCGTGCGGTACTAATATGAAGGAAACGCTCTGTATATTCGTCCGGACAGACACGGCCGGTGTATCCCACCCATGAAATATCGGCATATATGCCGTCGGGGAATTTCCCCCACAGATCAAACTGGACGAGCGTGTCCGGCAGGATCGGCATGCCTCCGGACTCTTCCGGGACCTGGTAATGGGGATTCGCCGTGTTTTCTCCGGCCGCAACGATGGGCGCGTCGCTGGTGATCATTCCCTCCCCGGTTATGTATGAAAAAAGATAATCACGGATTTCTCCCTCCGTTGGAGAGTCTCCTGCCAGGATCATCCGGGAGAGGTGCTTCCAGGCACGGGATACTGCTTCGAAAAGCACTCCCGCGGCCCGTTGGTGCGAATCATAGTCAGCATCAGTTTTTAACGCGCTCAGGCGCTGTACAAGGGGGGCCGCGCTGTGCAGCCGTATGCCGGCCGATTCGGCGCTGGCATACTGCCCCGCGCTGACCGTGGAAAGTACGGTGAGGATGTTGTCGCTCAGTATTGCAATATTTCTGTCCGAAAAGGATTCCAGCAGCTGTTCGAGTTCAGCGCGTGCCGTATAGGTTCGTATTGTTCCGGGAAGCGGGGCAAGAACCGGCTGCTCCATTCTGTGAACCAGCTTGACCGGTTCGCCTGACGACGGTACCAGGTAATACCAGCTTCGGGTTGATACAGAGTTCGGGTCAAGACCGAGAATGCGGTCGGTCAGCCTGTCGCGGTGTGAGAAATTACAAAAAAGCCATCCGTCCAGGTTCTCCTGGCGAATGGCTTCCTGTATGCCTGAAATATCGGTCAAACGGATCAAAATTCTGGATTCAGGGTTTCAACCTGGAAACGGTCGGCAGGAATGTCATTTTCCGAAATGACTCCCCATGTTCCGTGCTTGATGTCTTTCATGGCACAAATACGTACATGGTCAAACTCGCCGTTCCGGAGCACAAAAGTCAGGTAGGGATTAACATCGCCACCAACAAGACTCAATATGGCCCGGCTGTCACGGCGGTCAAACCATTCATGGGGAATGAACACTTCACCGGTTTTCAGTCCGGCCCGGCGGTAGATAACATAGTATCCGA
>CAZQEF010000183.1:0-4216 GCA_964592325.1 uncultured Treponema sp.
TGTGTCCGCCGTAAAAATGTCCGCCGTGATATATCGAATTGGTTTCGGGATCGATGATGGGATTGTCGTTCGCGCTGTTCATTTCTGTTTCAATGAGCGTCCTGAGGAGGGGCGCAGTATCGTAGAACATGCCGATGACATGGGGCGCGCAGCGGATGGAGTAGATATCCTGGATGCGTTCCGGTACAACATCGGTGTCTTCCGCGCCGCCGAGGTCATTGCGGATTTTTTCCGCGCAGAGACCCATACCCGGATGGGGTTTAATGTCGAAGAGCCTTTTGCTGAAATGATACGCATTCCCCCGGAGCGCGATGGACGCGAGTGCGGTGATGCGGCAGGAGAGATCGGAAAGGTACTCCGCCCGCGAATACGCCAGTGCGGCAACGGCATTCATGACACCGGTGCCATTCATCATGGCAAGCCCTTCCTTGGGACGGAGGGTGATGAGTGGAATGGAAAGTTTCTTGAAGAGATCGGCGGAGTTGTATACCTCATCCTTGTAGATGACGTTCCGTTCACCGACCAGCGTACCGGCAATATAGGAAAGCGGAGTAAGATCGCCGCTCGCTCCCACGGATCCTTCTTCCGGAATGAGCGGAAGGATATCGAGTTCAAGCAGACGGTGAGTTGTTTCGAGAAGAGTCCAGCTTACACCGGAATATCCCCGGCACAGGGTATTGAGCCGTACGGCGATGATTGCCCGGGTGGTTTCCCTGTCAAAGTACTTGCCCATGCCGCATCCGTGAAACCGGGTAAGTCGCAAGGGGAGTTCATAGTATTTCTCCGGCGGAACGGCTTTTCCGCAGGAGTCGCCGTACCCGGTGGTTACGCCGTATATCCCGTCAAGCTGTTTGAGTTTGTCGTCGAGAAAATCAGCGCCGGCGTCTATTTTATCCCTGAATGCACGGTTGTCGCTGAGTCGTGTTTTTTTCTGCCCTCCGGCAATGTCGCGAACATCTTCAATGGTAAGATCCTGTTCTCCGAAAATGAATTCGTTCATTTTAATACTCCCTCTCTATTGTACTGATTCCAGAAATTGTAAAAATTGAACCATTGCAGCGGGTGCTGCGCAAGGTGTTTTTCAAGCAGTTGTACATATTCATGTACCGCCCCGGTTATCTTTTCTTTTCGTTCTTTTTTTGATCCGGAGAAACTGATGCCGGATTGCACGACATGGAAGTCAAACGATTCGGCAGGGCGCATATCTTCTTTTCGCAGGCCGAACATATAGAAAAAGGGCGCTTCCATTACGCTGGCAAGAACAAAGGCTCCCTGGGGAAATTGCGCAGGGTATCCCAGAAAGGATACCGATTCCGTCTTGTGCTTTGTTGTTGATGAAACTCTGTCGGCCGCTATGACAAGAAGTTCCCCCGACGCGAGACGGCTCTGCAAATCCAGCACCGTATCGAGGCCGATGTCGCGCGCGTTGACCAGGCGCATCATTGACTGCGGGTTCACCTTGCGGATCATCTTGTTGAACTTTTCCGTTCCCGAGAAATCCACAATGGAAGTTACCATGAACTGGCGTGTTGTACGCGTGCTGCCGTAAGTAGCCAGCGCGCGGAGAATTTCCATATTGCCGAGGTGGGAACAGAGGATGACCGCGCCTTTCCCTGAATCGAGGAGGTCGATGAGATCCTGCACCGAATCGTCATGAAAGGTAACCGAATCAAGCGGTATGTTTCCGGACCAGGCGGCGATTTTCTCTATCATGGAGAACGCGAACGAGCAAATATGGCGGTAACTGTCCCACCGGCGTGGTTTCTTTCGTGAGTAAAATGCCGCTGCCTTCATGAGATAGTTTCGGGACGTATGGATTACACCGGGGGCAAAAAGGCAAAAGATAAAGACAATGGGATAGATCAGGAACTTTAGTCCGCGCACCCCCAGAACACGGTATGCGCCGAGCATGAAATCCATCTGCCAGCTTCCGAGTGTTTTTTCTTTCTGCTCTCTCCAGTGTTTGTCGTCTTTCATTTCCTTGCCTTCCGCATGAGCAGTACGGGAAGCCTGAGCAGCATACCGAAAAAGAGGCGGGTGTGCATCGCGCTTATGGCGATGTTGTCTTTCAGCATGTTAAAGTTTGATATGCCGCCTTCCGGATATATGATCCCCACAGGGAGAAACACAAAGCGGAGCCCCCGCCAGTGAAGGCGAACCAGCGATTCGATATCAAAGGTCATCCGTTTTCCGATGTGCCGGGTTTTGAAGGTTTTTGCGGTCTGTTTGACGGGATAAATCCTGAAGCCGCACATGGCGTCGCGAATGTCGAGGGACAGGGTTTCTATGGAAACCCAGACATTGGTGATTTTCCTGCCGTTCTTTCGCGCGGAAGGAACGGATTCGTCATACTCGGGGTATCCGCAGATTACCGCGGCGGGATCCTTCTCTGCTTCAGCAATGAAGACGTCGAGCACGGAAAGATTGTGCTGGCCGTCGGCATCAACCTGGATCGCGTGGGTAAATCCCTGTTCTTCGGCCAGGTACATACCGCGTATTACCGCCGCTCCCTTGCCGCTGTTTTTCTCCAGGGAAAAGACCTGAACCGACGGCAGTGCCGCGGCCACGGCGGCAATGTCGTTTCGCGTTTCTTCGTCGTTTCCGTCATCAATTACGATACAGGGAATATGTTTGTCTGCCAGTACTTTGCATACGGGAAGCAGCGTCTTTCCGTGGCGGTATACCGGGATTACGGCACAGAGATTTAATCCAGAATTCATGTATTCTCCAGAATGATGGTTCCTTCCGAACACAGAACGCCGTCGGGGGACGTCCGGTACGAAAAGGTCAGTTTGTTTCTTTCTTCGGTGTATGACAGTTCCAGCCGTACCTTCTGTTCGGGCAGAATGGGACGTTTGAACTTGATTCGTGTAATGGTTCGCATTGCAAGCGTGGTTCCCAAAAGTTCATGCGCCTGGCGCATGGCAAGATCGACCTGGGTCACGCCCGGCAGGATGAGGAATTCGGGAAAGTGGCCGTCAAAATAGACGCTTCCGCTTCCGAAGGAAATCGTCATGGCCGCATGTGTTTCTGATGCTTCTTTATCATATATGGTCAGGTCTTCCGGTTTTCTGAAGAGCCGCTCAATGGCTTCGCGGGAAATTTTGTCCTGGGTGTTCCGGGGCAGTGAGTCGATAAACCGCCATTTCTTGGGAATTACCGTGTTCTCCAGATATTGGGCGAGATGAGTCATGAAAAAGCGGTTTATTTCCTTTTTTTCCCGTTGTCCGAAAACCTTCTTTCCTTCTTCGGACAACACAACGACAGCCGCGAGATATTGCCGTTTTCCTTTCAGGGCGATAACGCATGCTTCCCGTACATTGGGTGACTCAAGGAGACGGTTCTCGACTTCGGTCAAAGAGATTCTTTTTTCCTCGATTTTGACGATGGAATCCGCGCGGCCTTCAAGTATGAAGGTTCCGTCTTCAAGGAAGCGGCCGATATCTCCGCTGGTAAAACCTTCGGGGTCGTGGATATAGGGAGAGCGGACGCATATTCTGTCTTCATCGTTCAGGGTAACCGTGTTCCGCGGGAAAGGTTTCCATGCGGTTTCTTCCACCGATTTTCTCCAGGCAATGCCGCCGGTTTCGGTGCTTCCGTAAATTTCCAGCGGAGTCGTGCCGAGTATGGATCCGGCCGCGCGCGCGGTTTCCTGCGGTAATACGCCGCCTGATGAAAAGACGGTCAGTCCTTCCGAGAATCTGCCGTTTTCAAGCGGGGTTTCCGCAAGGCGCTTGAAAAAGGCAGGGCTGCATACCAGAACCGGATCCGGATCGGGAATTGATTCAAGGCTTTCCGGATATTTGATCTGGTCTTCGCAGAACGGAAGACCGGCGGAGAGGGGCAGGAGTATTGAAAATAAAAGTCCGTATATATGCTGGTGGTTGACGGTTGTGTAGATCCGTTTCCCTTCCAGCCGGTCGCCCCAGAGGCGGTCGCCCCAGAGGCGGTAGAGTTCTTCTGTTTCGGTTTCAAGTTCAGTGAGCCGTTTCGCGAAAGCCTTCGGTTTGCCGGTACTGCCGGAGGTATACAGGACGATTTCGCAATCATCACTTTTTATGACAGGGAAATCTGTTGTGCCGGAAAAGTTTCCGGACAACAGATCGGGAAGGACAACAGCCCCCGCTAATTCCCGGTCGGAAAAGAAGCCGGTCGTATCGTCTGAAATTCCGGATAGAAAGGCGGGTGAAGTATTGGCGCACAGAAGGGCTGCTTT
>CAZQEF010000184.1:0-4169 GCA_964592325.1 uncultured Treponema sp.
TCGCACACGGGAGCTCTTATTGCGATATTAGATTTATCAGCCAAAAGAATTAATTTGACATTATTGATGAATAAAAGTTATTTCGTGGTATTTCATATCAAAAATTAAGGCTGGTTTAATGTAGGAGAGAAAAAATTAATGAAAATACGTGTTTTCGTGTTACTATCAAAAAGAGGCAATAATGAAGGAAATAGCGTTTTTTGATACAAGAGTTGAAGCAGAAATGTGGTGTGTCATGCTTAAAGAACACGATATTCCGTATGTTATTCAGGCCAATGATTATGGAGGAATGAACTCATTGGTTGGTATGATAAACGGTGTAAGAGTATTTGTCGCCGATGACAAGGTTGATCTGGCGAAAAATTTACTTGGGAACACCGGAAAACAATATCCATAGAGGATGATGAATACTGGTTTGTAATTAGAAAGATCATATTCATTAAAGGGGCATCACAAAATGACCTTGCAAAAGAGAATCCTTATCCCGACCCTTGTTACTGTTTTTTTGGGTTTTTCTTTTTTTACTCTCTTCCAGGTTATACAACAGGGACGTCAGGCTCGTAAAGAAATAGCAAAAGAAATTGAATATCTGAGTGATCTTGTGGCAACAACCAATGTGTCATACGTATGGAATTATGATGCCATAGGATTACAGTTGAGCCTGGATACGATGCTTAAAGATCCGCAGATAACAAGCATTGAAATTTTCGATATACAGAATGTTACCATGGCAAAGGTAGAGGAAGAGGCCCTTCAGAATTCATATGAGGTTACGGTACCTCTTGCCCGGGATTCAATTGATGTGGGTTCTGCCAGCATCATTTTTACCGATTATTACATAGAATCAAGTCATCGCTCATTTATTTATGGAATAGTTGCTCTTGAAATATTACTGTTTGTTGTTGTTGCAGGAATAATTACGATTGTTTCGCGTACAGTAACAAAACCTGTAATTGTTCTGACAGAAATCATGAAGAACCTTGCCGCTGGTGATGCTGATCTTTCAGTGTATGTCCCGGTAAAAAGCAATGATGAAATTTCAGTACTCTCTGATTCATTCAATACATTTGTCGGAAAATTACGTACGATTATTACACATGTGAAAGATGTTGGAGTTGCAAGTTCAAAACTGGGAGATGATCTGTCTGAGGAAGCGCAGGCGGTTTCAACATCTGCTTCAAACGTCAACAAATCCATGAATTCAATTAACGAAAGTGTCTCTCTGTTGAATAATGAAATACAAAAATCAAGCTCGTCAGTTGAAAGAATCAATTCATATATTCTGGATGTGGTGAACATGATTCAGGATCAGGCAAGTGCCGTAAATGAATCCTCTGCAGCAATTGAACAAATGATAGCCAATGTTGAAACAATACGGCATTCGACTGAAACAAAAAGAGAATATGCCCGCGAGCTTCAGGAAGAAGCGAAGAGATTGAACGATGGTGCTGTGGAAAACATTAAAATAATGGAGGATGTTTCACAATCAACCGAATCAATATCCGAAATGATTGCAATGATCAATAATGTGGCAAGCCAGACAAATTTGCTGGCAATGAACGCTGCAATCGAGGCGGCACATGCGGGAGAATACGGACGTGGTTTTTCTGTTGTTGCCGATGAAATACGAAAACTGGCCGAGCAAACTTCAAGTAATGCGAAAAATATCAAGAATACGATCATATCAGTTATACAGGATATACAGCGGGCAAGAGATGCCACAAAGGATTCCGGTAATACCATACAGGAAGTCATTACCGGTATAGGGAATGTTGCCGACAGTATGAATGAAACGCTTGCCGGACTGCAGGAAATGTCACAGGGAAATACACAAATTATTGAATCACTTTCTGTGCTCAATAAAATGACTGAAGATGTCAGGGCAAACAGTACCGGAATGCGGGAAGGGACGCAGGAGATTGATCATTCCATAAAAAAACTGCTTGATACAACTGAGCAGAACAAGCAGGAAATTGAAGGTATGGCCAAAAGCATAAACAGCATATCAAAAGCCATGGAGAACCTTTACGGACTTTCGGAAAGGAACGCCGAGAATATCGGAATTCTGGATGAGGAAATAGGTAAATTCAAGACATAGTCAAATACAAGGAGATAACGATGAAACGGTTTTTTTTTGTTTTATTTACTCTGATTGTAGTGTTTGGTTTGCATGCCGAGAAATTAACTGTTGGGACCATCAAGGGTATGATGATATATTCACCGGCAGTTGTCAAAGTTTTGAATGCCAGGGGATATGATACATCAGTCCGGCCTTTCGATACCCAGGAAGAATTAATCGCTTCAATGGTACAGGGAAATATTGACGGAGCCTTTTTTCTTGCTCAGCCTGTAGCTGCCCAGATAAAAGGTTCCGTAATGATCCCCGTTCGTCTCATGTACAGTGATTTTTGTGCGGTGTGTACAGATTCATCAATCAGTATTTCAAATCACGGAGATTTGAGAAAATATACTGTCGGAATCGTCAAAGGACACCCGGGTCATATAGCGGTTACACGCGGCATTAAAGCTGTTCAGACAGAGAATGATGTTGACCAGTTCAAACAGCTTTCACAGGGTAATTTTCAGGTTGCAATTGTTGTGCGGGAATTGATTCCCATAATAGCAAAAATTGCCGGAATAAAGGAATACTATGTACAGCAGCCACCTCTTATGAGAACTCCGACCTTCTTTATTCTTGGTTCCGGGAAAGCCAATCAAAAGAAAGAGATTGAGTCTGCTTTCAAGGAAGCTGTGGAAAGCGGAGTATGGGAACGGGAATTTAACGCCGCACAATAACCGGTGAATTGTTGAAGCATACAGATTACGCTACACAGTTACCCCCGAATTTCAACACGTCGTATTTTGCCTGATATTGTTTTGGGCAGTTCCTGTACGAATTCGACAACTCTCGGATACTTGTATGGTGCAGTTATTGCCTTGACATGATCCTGCAATTCCTTGACCAGATCCCGGCTCTGCTCGAATCCTTTTGCAAGCACTATTGTTGCCTTGACCACTTCGCCGCGGTCGGGATCCAGAACACCGGTGATTGCGCACTCAAGTACCGCGGGGTGTTCGAGCAGTGCGCTTTCAACTTCAAACGGACCGATCCGGTAGCCCGAGCTTTTAATGATGTCATCGGCGCGGCCCACAAACCAGATATATCCGTCTTCATCAATCCATGCCGTGTCTCCTGTCCGGTATACCCCGTCTTTCCAGACAGATTCCGTTCTTGCCTTGTCCCGATAATATCCACCGAACAAACCGACAGGACGGCTTATATCGGTTTTAATGGCGATCTCGCCTTCTTCATTCGCTTCGCAGGTACGATCACCTTCGCCGAGAATGGAAAGATGATAACCTGGAGAAGGTCTGCCCATGGATCCCGGTTTTGGTTTCATCCAGGGATATGTCGCAACTGCACAGGTCATTTCCGTCTGTCCATATCCTTCCCGCAGGGAAATTCCTGTCCCCTCGAAAAAACGGTCATAAATTTCGGGATTAAGCGGTTCTCCCGCCACAACCGCATACTGCAGCTTTGAAAGATCATATCGTGAAAGGTCTTCCTTTATTATGTACCGGTACATGGTGGGCGGCGCGCAGAATGTGGTTACTCCATATCTTTCGATTACCGAAAGAAGCGATCGGGCGTTGAACTTGTCAAAGTCGTATACCATGACCGCAGAGCCGGACAGCCACTGCCCGTACAGTTTTCCCCAGGAGGCTTTTGCCCAGCCTGTTTCCGCAACGGTAAAATGCAAACCGCCTTCAACACAGTTCTGCCAGTATTTTGCCGTCAGTATATGTCCGAGCGGATAGGTATAGGTGTGCGATACCATTTTTGGCATGCCTGTTGTTCCCGAAGTGAAATACAGAAGCATGGGATCATCATTATGTGTCGCAAGTTCACCTTGGGGGCGTTCAAATTCGGGAGATGATTTTTCGGTCAATGCCGCGAGATCGAGCCATCCTTCTCCGGCCAGTTCATCGGAATGTTCGGTGAATGGACCGTCAGATAACAGTTTAATATCGGGAGAGTATTCCGCAAACGCCTCGGATAGTTCTTTTCGTATTGATTCTTCATTTACCGAAATAAGCATTTTAACATTCGCTGTAGTGAAGCGGTATACAAGATCTTTTTTCTTTAGCTGATTCGTTGCCGGAATAGC
>CAZQEF010000185.1:0-4122 GCA_964592325.1 uncultured Treponema sp.
GGAGCACTTTCGCGAAAAACGGGATACTTCGGGTTCCGCACTTAAAATCGCAGAAGAACTGGGCCTTGATCCGGTCAAGCATATCAATTCCATACGCGTCGGCGGCATTGTCGGCAAACATGAGGTCGTATTCGGCCTCAAGAATCAGACCATACGTATCGCGCACGATGTTATTTCACGCGGCGCATTCGGCGCCGGAGCGCTTTTTGCCGCCCGGAGCCTGCAACACAAGGAAAAAGGGTTTTACACCATGGAAGAACTGATGCGCGAGGCCTTTATCCAGAAGATTGCGGTAAATAACATTCTTGCCTGATTTTTCGCATTTCTTTTTTCCTTGACAGATATCCTGACGGGTACTACCATGTGAAAAAACCGACCGACCAGTCGGTATTTCAGGATGAATCCATGAAAGAGACATTCTTTAACCTTCCTGAGGGGAAACGCGCCCGCATTATACGCGCGGCATTGCAGGAATTTGCTTCTTCCGGGTATGAGAAAACGACTCTCGATACAATAGTTCAGATCGCCGGGATATCCAAAGGCGGGCTTTATGAGTATATCTCGTCAAAAGATGACCTGTTCCAGTATTTGCTTGAATACTCGTACGACGAAATGTATGCCTTCATTACGGCCGGAAACAGCGGAAAAAATATGCCCGCCGATCCGGTTGAGCGGACCCGGTACATTGCCGGAAATGTCGTGGATTTCTATCTGGAGAACCCCGAAATAATAACTTTTCTCGTAAAAACTTCACGGGTCGCGGATATTGATCAGCTCAAACGGGTAGAAAAGGCATTCAGCAGCTATTTTTTCCGCCTGTTTGAATCCTGTGACTATTCCCGCATCCGTTTTGACGCAACAAGTATCCGGTCCCTGCTTTCCTGGCTTTTGGCAAAAACCCGCAATGATTTTACCGATGCCTGGAATGAAAACCAGCCGCCCGACAAATGCCGGGAAACGTATTTATCCGAATGGGAGTTCTATTTTTCGGTTTTAGCTGACGGTATTTACCGCGCAGATAACAAGGAGGAATAACATGTTAGGTTTTGGTGATATCTGGGTTTTCCTGGGATATCTTTTGACAATTTCGGCAATGCTTTTGTGTGTTGTATACGGAATACGCAACTGGAACAGCAACCGTGAAAACGTTCAGGAAGAAATACTTGAGGAAGAAACGTGGGAAGAGCATGACCCGGTAATGGGTGAAGGCGGTGCGGAATGAATGTACTGGTATTATCCATAATTGTTGTTATTTTTCTTGTCGTAACAGCCATTCTCGGTTTCATGGGCTTCAAGAAAACCAGAAATTCTACTGATTATCTCATTGCCGGACGCAAAATCCATCCGATGGTTATGGCCCTTTCATATGGGGCAACTTTTATTTCGACATCCGCGATTATCGGTTTCGGCGGTGCCGCCGCGGTCTACGGCATGGGCGTTATCTGGCTTACTTTCATGAATATTTTCGTCGGAATTTTCATCGCATTTGTCTTTTTCGGACGCAGAACCAGGAAAATGGGTCATAATCTTGACGCGCACACGTTTCCTGAATTGCTTTCAAAGAGATATGACTCGCGGTTTTTGCAGATGGGAGGCGGCATCCTTATTTTTATCGCCATGCCCCTCTATGCGGGATCGGTCATCATCGGCGGAGTGCAGTTTATTTCACAGACTCTCAAGATAAATTACGAGGTAGCCCTCCTCTTTTTTGTTGCTGTTGTCGCGCTGTATGTGGTTCTGGGCGGATTGAAAGGGGTCATGTATGCCGATGCATTCCAGGGATCCCTCATGTTCTGCGGAATGCTCTTCCTCCTCATTTTTACCTATGTTGAACTCGGTGGTATTACTGCCGCTCACCAGGCCCTGACCGACATGGCTCCGGTGGCCAAGGGAGTATTCGGAGCGAACGGGCATGAAGGATGGACTTCCATGCCGACAATGTTCTCGCCTTATTGGTGGCAGCTCGTTTCTACCATTGTTCTCGGCGTCGGTGTCGGTGTTCTCGCACAACCCCAGCTGACAGTCCGGTTCATGACGGTAAAAAGCGGCCACGAACTGAATCGCGCCGTACTCGTAGGCGGTGTGTTCATCGCAATAATGACCGGTGTTGCGTTTACCGTTGGAGCGCTCAGTAATGTGTATTTCATGCGGACGGTCGGGAAGATCGCCCTTATTGCCGGGGACAAAAAAACTGACAGTATCATTCCCCTGTTCATTGATCAGGCGCTCCCGCCCTGGTTTGTCATTCTTTTCTTTGTCACACTGCTTGCCGCCGCCATGTCCACGTTGAGTTCGCAGTTCCATACCATGGGAACCGCTTTCGGACGGGATGTGCTGGAAAAAGGGCTGAAATTCCGTTCAAAAAACGCGGTAGCCGTAAATCGTGTTGCCATGGGCACCGGAATTCTGTTGTCCACCCTGATTGCCTACTTCCTGCCGCTGTTTTATGCGGGCGGAACGGCCATTATTGCAACGGGTACGGCCATATTTTTCGGACTGTGCGCTTCAGCCTTCCTTCCGTCATATATTGGCGCACTGTACAGTAAAAGGGTAAGCCGTGAAGCCGCAGTTGCCTGTTTTATCGCAGGTGTTACGGTTACCCTGTTCTGGCTTTTCTTTGTGCATGCCAAGGAGGCCGGTCCTCTCGGTCTGTGCAAGATTTTCTTCGGTCGAACCAGCCTCATTCCGGTGATGCAGCATGTGGATCCCATTATTGTGGCTTTGCCGTTATCATCACTCGTGTTTTTTGTTGTAAACAAATTCACGCGGCCGGTGGACGAGGAAATTACCGAAAAAGCATTTTCGGGAGTAATTTCTGCTTGACAGAATGCATAAATATGCATAGGATATGAATATGAATGCAACATTCAGTTTGCTGACAGTACTTGTTCTCCTCGTCGTAGTCGTCGTACTCAATAAGGGAATGCGTCTGTCGCAGGCATGAGCTATCGTATCCGATACGAAACCCTCCGGCAGAAGCCGGGGGGTTTTTTTTTGATCCAGGAGGATAAAATGATTGAAGCTACGGGCGCGCAGATTATTGTGAAACTGTTGGAACGGCAGGGTATTACCACGGTTTCCGGTATTCCGGGAGGTTCCATTCTTCCGTTATATGATGAATTGTCAAAGAGCAATCTGCGGCACATACTGGTACGTCATGAACAGGGCGGCGGGTTTCTTGCCCAGGGAATGGCGCGTTCAACGGGGAAAACGGCGGTGTGTTTCGCGACAAGCGGGCCGGGCGCCATGAACCTGCTCACCGCGCTTGCCGATGCACGCTCCGATTCAATTCCGCTCGTGGCGATTACCGGACAGGTAAATACGAATCTTATCGGTACTGACGCCTTTCAGGAAGCGGATACCTTCGGGCTCTCTTTTCCCATAACCAAACACAGTGTCATGGTTTCATCCGCGGAAGAGCTTCTGACCGCCATTCCGCGGGCTTTTGTTACCGCCGCAGAGGGGCGTCCGGGGCCGGTTCTTGTGGACGTGCCCCGTGACATCCAGCTGCAGAAAGCCCGATTTGACGCATGGCCCGAGCCGGGGATTCCGGAGCGGAAAGCCATACGGTTCAGGACGGAAGCAGCGGATTTTGCAGGTCTTCTGGAAGAATGCGCAAGGATTCTCGTTTCTTCTTCCCGACCGGTTCTTTTTGCCGGAGGCGGTGCGAACAGTCCTGAAGCCGCGTCCGCGATTGCACGGCTGCTTGAAATTTTTCCCATGCCCGTAGTGAGTACGCTCATGGGAATCGGTGCGGTCTCAAGCCGTTATGCCGGTCATCTTGGCATGGTCGGTATGCATGGAAGTGTTGCCGCCAACCGCGCGATGTACGAATCTGATGTGGTGTTGACCCTCGGCGCGCGGTTCGATGACCGCGCGACAGGAATCGTGAAAAAATTCTGTCCCGATGCCCGTGTTCTCCACATTGATATTGATGCCGCCGAGATAAACAAGATTGTAAGCGCGCACCGTGCCATCATATCCGATGTGGAATCCGCCATTCCGGTTATTGCGCAGATACTGCGGGATTTCGCTCCGGAAGATTCTTCCGAGCGAAGGGCCTGGATGGAGCGTCTCACCGGAATCAAGCGAGAAAATGAGGAACGGACAGCAGTATCAGCC
>CAZQEF010000186.1:0-4109 GCA_964592325.1 uncultured Treponema sp.
ACCTGTTCCCGCGAAGAATCATCACACCAGACAATTGCCTTTTTGTCGGGCATCTCCATGGCGAGATGATCAACAACATCGAATCCGAAGTTGAAATTCTCGGGGACGGTAACTTTGTAGTTTGCATAAAAATCTTCATATGAATCAAAATTGATCCGGGGTAAAAACCTGTTCAACATCATTTCGACATCCTCCCGGATTCAGATACTATCGCCAGAAAAGACGCCTGTTTTCCCTCAAGAGCAGCCATGCCATGTTCTTTGGATGAATCGAAATAAACCGAATCGCCCTGTTCAAGAATGAGGTCATGTCCGTCAATTCTCAGAAGCAGTTTTCCCGAGAGAACATAGTTGAACTCGTCTCCAGGATGGGTATTGAGGTGTATGTTGCCGGTATCACCGGGTTCAACGGTAACAACAAAAGGATCCATTATCCGCCCGCCAAACTGGGCGGCGAGTCCCTCGTAATGATACTCGTTACGACGCTCTATGACCGGACCGGCTCCCTTCCGGGTAAGATGATAGACCCGGGCATGGGGATCAGAGCCGGTGAGAAGGTTTGTTACGGATACTCCCATCTGCCTGGAGAATACGGTAAGCCATCCCATCGGGATATCAGAAGTCCCCTGTTCGTATGAAAGGTATTCCTTTTCGGTGATTCCGGTTTCACCGGCTACCTGCGAGGTTGTTTTGCCCGCATCTTCCCGCAGGGCTTCCACGCGTTTCGCGATTTCCTGACGCTGATTCATGGTTTCGGCTCCTTTTTTTTTGGGAGACAAAAAAGCAAAAAATGTATTTTTGTCGTATACAGTTTAGACACCTGCTGCCGGTTTTGGTTGCGCAGAGTGATGTTTTTTTTCTGTTGCATGAAATTTCCGGTTTTTATATGGTAAAATACCGGTAAACATAAGTAAAAGGATTGTCATGTTATCACTACCGCATTTAATACGATTTGCCGGAAGGTCTGCCGGAATACTGCTGGTATGTTTTCTACTTCTCTGCGTTCCGCATTCCCTGCATTCGCAGGAGTACCCGCTGGAGCAGGGAATACAACGGGTTTCGGAACGGCTGGAAATGAACCTTGAACGTGACAGTGTCGTTGCCATACTCGATTGCTCCGCTAAAACCGAAGCACTTGGATTGTTTGTAAGCCAGGAATTAACGCAGTTCTTTGTCAATTCCGGCAAACTGGTAGTCGTTGACCGCAACGATATCGAAAAAGTACAGAATGAATTGACTTTCCAGCTTTCTGGCGACGTAAGTGACGAATCGGCCCAGTCAATAGGTAAGATGCTTGGCGCGCAGATCATCATTACCAGTACGCTGGATGAGGCGCGAATATTGCGGGTAAAGGCAATCGCGGTGGAAACGGCGCGCATTTTCGGTATGGAACGGGTTCATATTGAGGAGGGACGTCTGTATGCTTCCCTTCTTGCCGGCAGCCGCGATGATAAAGTGGTAGAAGTATCTACCGCCGATGAGTTGATTGCCGCAATCGCTTCAGGCCGTGTAATACGCATAAAGAAAGGCCGTTACGATATATCCTCATCGTCGCATATAAAAAACCGGCAGGTGAGCTGGGTTGACGAATATGACGGACCATGTCCCGTGATAAACGGAGTAAACAATATTGCCTTTATCGGTGAAGAAGGCGTGGAAATAGTCATCAAACCGGCATACGGATGGGTTTTCTCCTTTGAAAACTGCTCAAACATATCCATATCGGGAATAACCTTTGGACACAGTGTTCCAGGTTTCTGTTTGGGCGGAGTTCTGCGGTTTAAAAATTGTGAAACCGTCGCGATTCAGTATTGCGATCTGTATGGCTGCGGTACCATCGGTCTTTCACTTGAACAGACCCGGTCATTTACCATGAACGAAAGCATCATTCGGGATTGTACCTACGGGCTGCTCAACATCCAGCGCAGTTCAGATATTACCTTCTCCGATACAGCACTGCAAAATACCGGAGAGTATGATCTTGTCAATGTATCAGCCAGCGAGAACGTGAAGTGGCTGCGGTGCGATTTCTCCGATAACCGCGGCTTTTGTCTTTTTTCCATCGATGCCATGAGTACTTCCATTCGAACGGAGGATTGCACGTTCATAAGAAACCGAACAAGAGTGTTTTCCGACGGCAGGAATCCGGCTCTTGTTTCTCCCCGGTTTGATGATAACTGGTTTCCGGAGCCCTGAGACATAACACGCCTCATCTGGCATAGCAGGAATCCGCCGGGATGAATTTTCCCTGCGGATTTTTTTATGTGCCCAAATACATACTAAAAAAATGGAAAAAATAGGAAAACTTTGCATTCTACCAATATTTTCGTATATTCAATGCATGGAGGCATGATATGAACAGCAAAACATTTTATCAGGCAATTGAAAACCGGCGAAGTATCTATGCGATTGGTACCAGCAAAACCATTCCGGAGAGCAGAGTACAGGAAATTGTACAACACGCGGTTACCCATGTCCCCACCGCGTTCAATTCACAATCAGGGAGAGTTGTAATTCTTTTCGGAAAGGAAAGCAATAAATTCTGGGAGATGGTTAAAGGCGCGCTGCGAAAGATAGTACCCGCGGAACAGTTCCCCAAGTCGGAAGAAAAAATTGACGGTTTCAACGCGGGGTGGGGTACGGTGCTCTTCTTCGAGGATCAATCTGTCGTAAAACAGCTTATGAACGATTTCTCTCTCTACGCGGACAATTTCCCGGTATGGTCCAACCAGTCCAGCGGCATGCTGCAGTTTGCGATCTGGACCGCTCTTCAGATGGAGGGTTTGGGATCATCCCTGCAGCACTACAATGAACTGATTGAGGATACGGTAAAGAAGGAATGGAAACTTGAACCGTCCTGGAAACTTCTCGCCCAGATGCCGTTCGGATCGGTGGAAGCTCCCGCGGGTGATAAAGACTTTGCCCCCATTGAAGATCGGGTGAAGGTGTTCGGATAAAACTTTTTTATTCATCATCTTTTTCCAGATTACCTATGATTACGCGCAAGGTTTCTTCAAATTTGTCCCGTTTCTCATCTGACAGTCCACGATAAAAAATTTCTGTCATTGTCGATGAAGCCTTGTCATAGCGTTCATAGAGCATGGTCGTTCTGGTTGTTGCCCTGACAATTTTCTTTCGCGAGTCGGTGGGGTGTGCAATACGCTCCACCCACCCGTCTGCTTCAAGCCGGTCGAGAGTCAGTGCAAGGGATGACTTGTCGAGTTTTGTTAAATCCGCCAGTTCGCGTTGGGATATTCCGTTGTTTTTCCAGAGTGCGTACAGAATCCTTCCCTGTGAAGGATTTATCGCATCAAGCTGGAATTCTTTGAGTATCCGGGAAAAAACACGGCCGGAAAGCTGATGTGCCTGGGAGAGAAGATTGCCCCCTTCACGCATCTAATTCCGTTACCTTCAGATTGTGGTAGTATCTGCCCGACTCCGGAATAAACTCGAATAATGAGAAGTCTCCACCGTCGATTCCCCCGTAGTAGTACATGTCCCATGCAGGAGTCCATATCGCTTTTCTGATTGTTGAATCGGATACTTCCTTGACGCGGCCGCGGATCATGCACCCTTCATAGCTGCTGTTGTCCGAATAGTAAAGACATACCCGGTCATCCTGTCTCATCTGGGCAACTTTTCTGCTTGAAGTATTGGTCCCGAGGTATGAGGCAAAATCTTTTGCAACTTTTGCTTCTCCGGAGGACAGTGCTTTTGCGCGGTGTTTCAGCAGATTGAACATGACCCGTGTTTCGGGAAATCCGCTGTCATCAAGAGTGGTAACATATACAAACTCCGATCTGAGAGTCAGGTCAAGTGCCGCCTTATGAGCATTAACGTCCATGGTTTCCTCCAAAAGGTTTTATATAAAACATAATAGTTTTATATAAAACAGATGTCAAGCGAATTTACTTATTTCATGGAGTTTCTTCAACAACATGACGAAATACAACAGATAGATTCCATGGAGATGATCAGAATTTCAACAATTTTGGCAGCAGTGCAAAAAAAAAGCCCGCCCTGAACAAGATTGTTCAGGGCGGGCTTTATTGCAGGTTCTTAGTAACGATCGTTGCGGCGGGGTTTGTCCATCGCTTCGTTTACCTTGAT
>CAZQEF010000187.1:0-4073 GCA_964592325.1 uncultured Treponema sp.
CCAGATGTGAACAACAAATGTGCGAAAAAATCTTGACGTTATCGACCTGTCAGTCCATTTGTAGTATACTTTAAAGACTGGAGGCCCTCATGAGTGTGAATTTGGAACACGATATCAAGCCGATTTCCTATATCAAAACCAACGCTGCCGAAATGATGAAATACGTTAATGACAACCGCAAATCAATTGTCATAACGCAAAACGGTGAAGCCCGTGCGGTTTTGATGGATATCGGTTCATATCAAAACATGCAGGATGCCTTTTCACTTTTAAACATTGCTGCGATTTCAGAGGATGAACTGAAACAGGGAGACTATCGGGATTCTGATACCGTTTTTTCCGACCTTGAGAAGAAGTATTTCAAGCAATAAGCATGGAATATACGATTCTTGTTCCCAACAGTGTCCGACAGGATATTGAAGAGATAGTTGAGTATTACCAGAGAGATCGCCCCGAATATGCATACCGTATATTCAGTGCACTTACCGCGAAAATACAATCCCTGAAAACGTTTCCTGCCACGGGAAGAATAGTCCCCGAACTTCTTGAGTACAATATTTCCACCTATCGGGAACTCATCGAATCGCACTGGAGGATTCTCTATCGTATTGAAAAGAGCACTGTTGAGCTTGTTGCCATACTCGATGCACAACGGAATGTACAGGATTTGCTTGTAGAAAAGTTGCAAAGAAACCGGAGGTAAATCCATGAAAGACCAGAAAGCGGGACTGAGTATTGAGCATATCCGTATCAGGTTCGATTCGGTAACCCAAAACAGGAACTATGCCGATTGCCATCAGTCCCTCAAACCCTTCGGATTGCGATGGGGTCGGGGCATACTCATACAGGGTTCCAATTACCTGGAAGCGGTTACCGGGAGCTACGGCACCACGCACTCCAATTTGAAAAAAAGTCTGGACAAGAATGAACATACTGCCGGTTCGTTTTATTATGGCTACAATGCCGAGAATAAAACCCTGTATCTTGAATATGCTGCGCATACCAGTTTTGATTTCCACGATGAAAAAATACTGCACGCAATCATGACCTCGCTCAAGGGGGAGAATGGACCCTTAAAGAACTTCAAGGTTGCGGTGAAGATATAAGCTGTGAAAATCCTGGACGCCGCCCCGCGTTCCGCCATCTTCGAACGGCTGTGAGCAGGGCCATGTCGTGTCCCTTCCGGCTTTGTGCCTCAATATTCATTTTTTTTTCAGGTATGAACGCTTCGTTGACAAAACAGGCAAACCGCCCGTAAAATAATAGTAGACTTAAGTACAATGCTGGTAAAGTAATTCCCTTTAATAAAGTTGTTTGACTGTGTGACACGATACCAAAGGGGGTAGTATGTCCATACGGGCAAAACTTGTTGTGCTGGTCTTTTTTTCTTCTCTTGCGGGAGCCTCCTCGCTTTTTATCAACAACATGCTCATGACTGCCGTCAGGACAATTGAAGACGAGCAAAAAGTATTTGAAGATTTGAGCTACCGGATCATTGATTACATTGCGCAGGTGAACCGCCTGGACAGCGAAGCATTTGATGAGCAGGTCGCCCGTGTTCTTGTCAAACAGACTGAATTAAACAATACCATAAACCGGATACGAAAACTGGAAGTTCTGCCCGGCATAAACGATACCGTTGAGAAGTCAATAAAAGACATCTCCCTGCTCACGGACAAGCTGAAGATGAGCCAGAGTACGCTTGAGTCGCGTATTGACCGCGTCAAGAACGAAGCGGTTCTGGTACTTGGCGACAACCATTCATATACCTTGTATCAACTTGAAACGGACGGAGCGGGTATTTCCGAATCCCTCTCACCGGTACGGCAGGAAATATATTTCCTCAGATCCTCCATTACAACACTGAACGAGAACATGAACAGTATTCTTGATCAGATAAACGATCAGTACAGCAGTATTGTGGAGGAACTGGCTGCGTATGAAAAAAGGGCGCAGCATTTTAACTGGATCGTTCTGTTTATTGTTTTTACGGTTCCGCTTTTTGTGGCGCTTTTTATAGCCAATTCCATTTCTGTTCGGGTCAGGAAAATTGACCGGGGCATATATGTGATGAAAGAGGGCGATTTTACCGACCGTATCAATGTGAAAGGCCGCGACGAGATGGGACGGTTGAGCAGAAATGTAAATGATTTTACCGACAATTTGAGCCGGGCTATCAAAAAAATAAAGGATTCGAGCATGGCGAATCTCGCACTGAAAGATACGCTGCTCGGCAGCGTCCGGAAAGTGTCTGAAACAACTTCGCTGGTGAATGACTGAGCTTGATGAAACGGCGCAAACGAACAGTGCGGTAGCGGGTACCATTGAGGAAAATCTTGCGCGGCTTGATTCCGTTCAGCAGCAACAGATTTCCATGGTGGAGGAATCCAATGTGGCCATTACCGAAATGGTTACCTCTGTTGCAAGTGTTACTGAAATCACGGAAAAGAAAAAGTCGGCGCTCACCGCTCTGGTTGAAGTTTCACGGGAGGGGGGGACGAAGCTCGACGAGACAAACCACCAGATTGCACGGATCAACAATAATGTATCGGAAATTCTGAAAGCGGCCGGTCTTATTCAGGATATCGCGGACAGCACCAACCTCCTTGCAATGAATGCGTCCATTGAAGCCGCGCACGCGGGATCCGCGGGGAAGGGGTTCGCCGTTGTCGCAAACGAGATCAGAAAACTTGCCGAGGCGACATCGCGCAATTCGAACATCATCAGCAAGATCATGGAAGAGATAACCGTAAACATAACGGGCGCGGTTAACGCCGGTACTGATACCAAAACGGTATTCCAGAGTATCGAAAAGGAAGTGCTTGAAACAACGGAGTCATTTGACGAGATCGCGCTCAGCATGAATGAACTCCATACCGGCGGCACGCAGATATTTGATTTGATGGCGCATCTCATTGATGTTTCCAAAGAGCTTACCACACTAAAAAAGGACATGTGGGATGTCACGGGAGAAAACAAACGGTCGATCGGTAATGTGGAGCGGATTTCAGCCGCTACTACAAAAAAAGTACAGGACATAATTCGCGCACTGGAGGAACTGACACACGAGATGGACGCGGTATTGGAAGTGACCCGGCAGGCGGAGGATATTTCACGTGTGCTGGAAAATGAAACGGCGGTATTCAGGATTACCGATTTTGGCAATCAAGATTGACAGTTCCCCGATCCCGCTCTACAGTGATGTATACCATATTGTTTTCAACAGGAGAAGAAAATGAGTAAACGGTTCCTGTCCATCCTGCTTTTTTGTATAGGGTTTGCTTCCGCCGTGGTGTTTATTGTGTGCCGGCATACGCTGCCTCTGTATATTACGGTTGTCCTTAAAATGCTGCCCACGCTCATGATGGCACTGTGGATTCTGGTCAAGAGAATCGACCGGGCAAACGTAATGGTCTTTGTCGGCTTGCTGCTCGCCATGGGCGGGGACCTTTTCATGGAACTGCCGGGCGAGACGTTCCTCATGATCGGGATTGTAGTGAATACCCTGGCAATCATTTCCTTTACCCTGTATTTCTATTTCTCCGACCGGAGCGGCGACTGGGTCCGCCTCATTCCCGTGGCTATTGTCATGGGCGTTTTTTATATCATCCTCTATGAATATCTCGCTGAATTGCGGATCCCGGTGCTCATATACTGTATCATCCACACGCTCTTCCTGTGGCGTTCATCCGCCCGTTTTGGCGAAGAACACATCAGTCCGACGGCGCAATATGTGTGCTTTATTGGATGCGTCATGGTAACCATCAGCGACTTTTTGCTCAGCCTTACCATTTTCGGTGTTTTACCGAACAAGGAACTGTACGCTGTGGCTGACATGATCCTGTGGTGGGGCGGCCTTTTCCTGCTCATGATTACCGCAGAACTCAGACGGGTTATCATTCAGCGGAAATTGGGTCTGACATAATACAAGTACTCAGCGCATCCGGTCCCGGTATAGTGCTTCGACGGAGCGGTCGTAGGTTTTCTCGCCCTCTTTCGAGAAAAAACAGCCGGGAACCTCGCCGCTTTTCCGGTGGTAGGCGACGCATTCACAGCATTTGCCGTGCCGGGAG
>CAZQEF010000188.1:0-4065 GCA_964592325.1 uncultured Treponema sp.
TCGCTCCTTTCACGGTCTTTTCGTCGCATGATGCATCCTCAGGAAAAGTATTCAGCTACAATCGAGTCGATGTGGATTTGCGCGGTGTCGAGTACCGGTACGGTGAAGTCGTTTGCTTCGGCAATGAGCGGAAGCTCGGTGCAGCCGAGAATGATGCCATCGAGGTTTTGCGCGGCGATCTGCCCCCGCGCGATTTCCAGGAAACGTTTTTTCTTTTCCGGCCGCACGATACCGTTTTCCAGTTCCGGGAAGATGATGTTGTGGATCTCTTCGATTTCCGCAGGGATCGGCGTGACAATACTGATTCCATAACGGGCAAAGACGTCCGCGAAGAATGATGCTTTCATGGTAAAGCCGGTCCCGGTAAGAAGGACTTTTTTCAGCGAAAGCTCCGCGGTCCGTTCCGCCGTCTTTTCTACAATGCTGATGAGGGGAATGGGCGAACGCTTTTTCAGGGTATCGAAGACGAGATGCGGCGTGTTTGACGCGAGTGCGGCAAACCCGGCGCCCGAGCGGGCAAGCGTGTCGATCGCGGCGGAAAGATAGTCTGCAAGGCCGCCAAAGTCACCTGTCTGAAAGAATGAGAGCATCTTCGTCATGTTGACGCTTTCTATCGCAACTTCCGGATACTGGTTGTCGCCGGACTTCGCATTAATACGTGCCACGATGTCCCGGTAATACATGAGGGTCGATTCAGGACCGATGCCTCCAACGATGCCGATTTTCTTCATGATGATCTCCTCACCCGAAGGCTATACGGGAAGGATACCATTTCCGGAACCAGACCGTCCATATCCCGCGGTTGAGGAGTTGTGCGTGTCCCGGGGGAATGTAACCGGGAATGCATACTGTCCTGTCCGGATTCAGATGAAAACAGTAAGATAGCCACATACTGCTAGTTGGGGCGGCAATCAAGCCGGATGTACCGGTGATTGGAATCAACATACCCTGTTTTTGTTGCCCAGACTTTGAGGTAGTTGTCTGTTGCCGCTGCCGTTACCGATATTGTTGTCGGACTGGGTACGCTATACGTTACGCTGTCCAGGGTATAATGTATGGTCGATCCTGAATTCTCATGGCTGAGTGTGATCTGATAATCGCCATTGGTGTCGGGATAGAAGGAGAGAAGTTCGTCTGAATCGGGATAAATCCTGTTTTGCGTACCAATAACCGTAACCGGGGCAAGCTTGTTGGCGGGTGATAGTGTACTCGCGGTAGAGGAGAGCCCCATGGTGTCACAAAGTGTTACCGTGAAGTATCTCATTCCGGCGGCTTTTGGAATACCGGTGTGAAAATACACATTAGGATTATTGGGGTCGGCACTGAAAGACGGCAGACTGCCAACCGGGAGAAATTGCGATGGTCTTTCTGTTGAAAGACGGGAGTCAGAAAAGGTGATGGTTCTTCCGGGACCTGCAATTACATTTGCAATCTCAAAATATTCACCGTTGATGGTAATGGACGCGAGGTCATCGTGTACCGGGTTGGTCAAGTCGAGATTGAAACAGAGAACATAGGTATTGTAATTCGCACCGGAAGCGACATCAAGCATGACGCTGACTTCTGTCGGACAGGGTGGCGGTGTGTTGCAGTGGAGGGAATAATCCCAGGAGGGAAAGGGGCTCCCGGTAGCGGCTTCGGAAAGGGAGATGGTTCCCGAAAAATCGGTTCCCCGGTCATTGCTTGCGAGATAACTCTGTAGGAAAGTAAGTGTGATTGACTGGCGGTCCGGGGATTGCGACATTAAACCCTGAACGGGATCCAAACCCGTATTATTGAAAGTTAGTGTAGGCTGTATCTTGTACGAACGCGGATTGCGGAGGAAGAAGGTGATGGTTACATTTGTCTCTGATGAGACGCATTCAATGCTGTTGATGTCGCGTTGGGTGGGGACAGAGATGATTTGCGAGCCAATGGCGGCGCGGTTGGCGTATTCGTCGAGGTATTCCTCGACCGGTGCGTGAAAATCCGAACAGGCGGATAACAGAACCGCACAGAAAGCAACACACGAGAAGAGAACTTTTATTCTGGACACAGATTCCTCCGGAACGTCCGTACATTTTAGTATGGAGGAGAGTGTACGTCAAAATCGGGGTTAGTTCAAGAATTTGTCTGAACTGCTCCTGAAATTGTTGGGAAAAAACGCTATGGCCCGGGAAATTCCGGGCCATAGGGGGCGCTATTTGTGTGATCCCCGTTATCCGCGGGCAACTTTTACCGGGTACCACTTTCGGAACCAGACCGTCCAGATTCCGCAGAGGAGGGGAATTGCCGCGTTGACGGCGCCGGTAAAGGGCGCGAGCGTGGTGCGGAGGAGGATGACGGTCCATGCCGCGGCGGCGAGATACATGGCTCCCCATACCGCGGTGATGATGCGATTTGTGCGTATGAAAAGGGCATTATTCAGGGCTTCCTCCCCGCCGAAGCCCGCTTTTGAATAGTCGGCGGTAAGCGGCACGGGAAGGAGAGAGGATGTGAGCCAGTGCGCGCCAAAGGCAAGATACGCGGCAAGGATGAGCATTGTGGACGGAACGGCGGCAACGGCGGCCGCGGAGACGGCGGTAACGAGTGCGAATGCAACGTATTCATGCCGGCCGAGGAGCCATTTGAATCCCGCCAGCTGGCAGAAGGCAAGCGTGGCCAGTGTCGCGTAAACGGCGGCAGCCGGTGAAATGGGCAGGGCAATCCAGAGGGGCATCCAGGGGAGGATGACGAGGGCAAGATTGCTCTTTTTCGCCGACGCGCTGATTCCGGGAGCAGCCGGAACATTGGGCCCGGAAAAGAGACCGTCCATCTTGAGCATGAGATCAAAGTTCCCGAGGACCCGGAATTTTCCTTCCATCATGGCTTTGGCGCCGTCGGCTTCGCCCTTCGAAATTTGTGTCCAGACGGAAAAGGGGGTTTCGATACGCGTGGTGTTGCGTACGGACACTGATTCGGGCAGCATATCTTCCCCGTCGAGCACGGTGCATTCCCGCGCGCCGAGAAAGAGCCGGTGCGTTACGCCGAGATCGGTAAAGTCGAGCTCAAGGAGCGCTTCTTTACCTTCGAGACGGGCGGGATTATAGAGAGCGGCCATCTGCCGAATGAATACGGACGAAGGATCGCCGGTACCGCCTGGTTCCGGTACGGGCGATGAATCCCCTGCGCCAGTTCCCGTATCAGTCTTTGTCTTCCCGGGTTCGGGAGGAAAGCCCCAGCTTGCGTCAGCGAGTTCATTATAGGTTTCCGCGGGTAGAAGGAGCGTATCCAGTTCCTGCCGGATGACGGCCGGAATGGCCATGGCGCGGGTGAACTCCCGACCTGCCCGGCGGACGGTGTCGAGATATGCTTTGGTGCGGGCGCGGAGTTCCGGAATCGAAAAGAGTTCTCCCTCCGGACAGAAGATGCGGGAGTGGCGGGCGGTGCCGAGTGCGATGGTGAACTGGGCTTCGACGGCTTCATAATTGTTCTTTGTGGAGGCGAAGCCGCTCGTTGAGATGACGAGGGAATGCTGATGGGAGAGATCGAAACGCCCGGGGTGTGATACACTGCCGTCTTCCTGCATGGCCATGAACGGCAGGTTGAGCGGGAGGAGCCGGTCCATGAGCGCCTTGAGCTGCGAGGGCATGCCGTAATAATAGAGGGGAAAGCTCCAGACGATGAGGTCGGCTTCCACCATGACGGGCAGAATGTCCTGCATGTCGTCCATGATGACGCAGAGGCCGGGCGTGTCCCTCCAGCAGGAGAAACAGCCGAGGCAGGGTTTGATGTCCCGGCGGTACACGTCGATTCGGGTAATGGAATGTTCGCCTGATTCTTCCAGTCCCTCGAGAAATGCCGACGCGATTTTCCAGGTGTTGCTTTTTTCGCCCCGCGGGCTTCCGTTCAGTACGGCTACGTTCATTGTTTACTCCGGAAACTTTTTGTTTGTGTTTTTTATTCTCGTGGCGGATTGGCGGGGTGTCAATGGACGGCAACACAAAGTGTTGAAGATTGTTACGGAAATTGTTGGTAACTGCTACAAAAATTGTTGAAAAATTCCCTTGACAAGTGCCGTGGTGTGTACTATGTTCTGTATAGAGC
>CAZQEF010000189.1:0-4038 GCA_964592325.1 uncultured Treponema sp.
CAAGGCGTAAAAGAGGAAGGAGCAACAGGAGTATGGAACTTAAGATCAGGAAGAATGGAGATGTATACATCATAGATGTAAACGGCGAAATGGACTTGTACAATTCGTACAAGCTCAAGGAGCTCGTTATGAAAATGCTCGAGAAGAATGTCCAGTCCTTCATTATTAATCTTGAACAGGTTGATTATATCGACTCGTCGGGAATTGGCGCGCTTATTTATATTTGTTCAACAGTCAAAAAAATGAATCTCAAGCTGGCCATAACAAACATACACGGTTCTGTCAAGAAAGTTATTGAGTTGACGAAGCTGATGGGATATTTCCCCATCACGAACAGCATTGAAGAAGCTCTTCAGCAGATGGAAGGCTAATCAGTAAAAAAAAGGAGTACGCAAATGAATCCTATCAAAGAACTACGTGCAGATGGCAGTGATCCGTTATTCGATAAAACAAATATGCTCTATAAGGAGTTTCCGTCAGATTTTCGTCAGATTCGGTACTTTACCCTTCTCATCGTGCAATCAGCTCCGCTGGAGATCAAGGAAATCAACCTTCTGGAGCAGCAGATCAGCGAAGTGATTAAAAATGCGGTAAAACACGGTAACCAATGTGATTTGAACAAGAAAGTCCGCGTGTGGTATTCATTCAGCTCTACACACGCGCATCTCATTGTTGAAGACGAGGGTGAAGGATTCCATGATCTTGAAAAGTGGAATGACTTTAACCGTAAACGTCTCGAATGTCTCTACCAGCAGGATTTCGAACACCTTGGTTCCTATGTTTCGTTCCGTACCAACAAGAGCGATGAACAGGACGGCGGAAACGCGCTGTTCGCGGCACTTGAATACTGGAATGGCGGTTTTGTCTTTAATGATAAACGAAACGGTGTTGCAGTCCTCAAGAAGTACGCGCAACGCCGGCATGGCATTTCAATAGACGGAGAATGAACAAAAAGCTGTCAGAAAAAATTCTGACAGCTTTTTTTTATGTAATTCCGGTATATTTTTCCGTATACCGGTGCTCAAACAGAAATCGTTTGTCCTCTTCCTGCAACGTCCCCAAATCGGCGGCAACGCTGACCAGGGTGTCGTTTACCGGCAGTATTCCGGTACATCGCGCTCCCGTATGGATATTCCGCTTCCGGAATTGTATGTGTACGGAGAAAAGACCCTGTGAAAGAAAATTCCGGGAACAACTCACCGGAAGTGATATCAGAAATCGTTGGTGGTCGGCAAATATTATATGGCCGGCATCTTCTTCAGAAGGCACGGTGATAATCCCCTTCCGTATACTGTCGAGATACCGGACTAGTGCAGGTACGGCATACCGGCCATCAGGTGCTATCCCGGCGCGTGCGGCAAGGGACTGCATTGCTGACGGGTATTCTTCAGCAGCAATCCGGTCGCGTGAAACCCGTTGAACGGGAACAGGAAAAACCGCATATCTGGTGCCGGGAAGGTCCGGAAAATGCATGCAGTCTTCCAGGTATACAGGTATTTTTTGATCGGGAAATATGTCTGCGGCTATTTGGCAGATGCAAGTATTATCGGCTGACATGACAGAAGTGGAAAAACTCATCGTGCGCTTCTTGTGCGTAAAATGAATTTGCGCTGGCCAGCTCTTCTTTCCTGAAGAAGCACTGGCCGTTTCCCATTCAATGGTCTTTCCGTTACACAGGTATTGATCAACAGTAACCGAGACCCCATCACCAATAACGGTCAGGCGGGGCAAATCTTCCCTGAGAGATTGTATGATGTATTCACGTTCAATTCGTGACAAAGAACTGTGCATAGGTTTCACTGTCAAATTGTATATCGGTTATTTTCCATAATCCGCTGTCATAGGAAACTTCTACGTCAAGTAAAAGCATAACGGCGCGTCCTTCGAGCTTTGTATGCAGGGAAACCGTTGATTTCCGTTCGGTCGTGTCCGTACCATCGGGCGGCGAAAAAAACACATGTTCTACAACCGGCACCCTTCGAAGCCGATATCCGGTAATTGGAGATAGAAACTTGCGGTCCGGCCGCAGCAGTGATTCCGGTACGGTTTTCTTTTTCAGGGAAACCGAAAGCTGCTCAAGAACACCGAGAAGTTTCAGGTCAGTGCCCCGATAATCGAGTTTTCCAATCCGTTCAATCTGCGGATAGTGGCCGGGAACGGTATCTTCCCCGGCAAGAACCAATGCTGCAAAGGATTCTGAACCTCCGGGGATACTTTTTCCCTCATTCGGTGCAGCCTGAACGGAAGCGGCATTCTGCGTCCAAAGTATGGAATCAAAGTGTTCCGATGCCCGTGAGCGAACTGTCTCTGCATAAAGAACAGCATGAGATGCAAAACACAAAACACACGGGAGCATGAATCCTGTTCGCGTTATAAACTTTTTTATCATACCTGCTCTTATTATACCATGAGCACAGGATATGGACAATCTCGGCGTTACAAAGTAACATACAGGCAGAAATTTTTCCTTTCAAGGAGCATTGCATGTCTCGTACCGTAACCGAAAAAATACTTTCCGAACACCTGGTTGAACCTTCCTCGCTTCCTGAACGTGGTGCGGATATCGCCATACGAATTGATCAAACACTTACCCAGGACGCAACCGGGACAATGGCTTATCTCCAGTTCGAAACCATCGGTCTTGACCGTGTGCAAACCGAGCTTTCTGTTTCATATATTGACCACAATACCATCCAGCAGGATTTCCGCAACATGGATGATCACCGTTATCTCCAGAGTATTGCTGCAAAGTACGGTTTATGGTTCTCCCGTGCCGGAAACGGCATATGCCATCAGGTTCACCTTGAACGTTTCGGTATACCCGGTAAAACACTCCTTGGTTCAGACTCCCACACTCCTACCGGCGGCGGAATCGGAATGATCGCCATTGGCGCCGGCGGTCTCGATGTGGCGGTTGCGATGGGTGGTGGCGCATTTCACCTGAGCATGCCGAAGATTGTCGGTGTAAAACTTTCCGGAAAACTGTCCCCTGGCGTTGCCGCCAAAGACATCATTCTCGAAGTACTCCGTCATGAAACGGTGAAAGGCGGTGTCGGTACGGTATACGAATACCACGGTCCGGGCGTTTCCACACTCAGTGTTCCGCAGCGGGCAACCATTACCAACATGGGAGCCGAACTCGGCGCGACATGCAGCGTGTTTCCCTCCGATGACACAACACGTGCTTTCATGGAAGCCATGGGACGGGGAGAAGATTTCCGACCGCTTTGTGCGGATGAAGGCGCAATATACGACAAAATAATTGAAATTGATCTTTCCGGACTTGAGCCCCTTGCCGCGCAACCCCACTCCCCGGATGCGGTTGCTCCGATATCGGAACTTGCCGGCAAAAAGGTAACACAGGTTGCCATCGGTTCCTGCACAAACAGTTCCCTCAGCGATCTGGCAGCCGTTGCCGCCATTGTTCAGGGCAAAACAGTAGCGGAAGGTGTCGAAGCCGGCATATCACCCGGAAGCCGACAGACACTCATGCAGGCAGAAAAATCGGGAATTCTCGGCGACTTGATCCGTGCCGGTTTCAGAATACTCGAAAGCGCCTGCGGACCGTGTATCGGCATGGGTTTTGCACCAAACTCGGGCGGGGTATCGGTAAGAACATTCAACCGGAACTTCAAGGGTCGCTCAGGAACCCCGGACGCAGAAGTATACCTTGTTTCACCGGAAACAGCGGCGCTTACTGCCCTTACCGGCGTTCTCTCTGACCCCCGGACGGCAGCCGCAGATATCGAGAAAAACATCGCCAGCTATCCTGTTGAGAAATACCGTACTCTCCGTGACGATTCGATGCTTGTTCCGCCGTACTCCCCCGAAAAAGCTGCTCAAGTGGAAATTATACGTGGACCGAACATCAAACCATGTCCAAAAACACCTGCCCTTCCGGACACACTTACCCTGCCCGTCCTTTTAAAGACAGAAGACAATGTTTCAACCGACGACATCATGCCCGCGGGAGCCAAAGTACTCCCGCTCCGCTCGAATATTCCCGAAATCTCGAAATATACATTCGAACGTCTCGAC
>CAZQEF010000190.1:0-4031 GCA_964592325.1 uncultured Treponema sp.
ATGACGACGAAGATTTTGACGACTTCGGAGAAGAAGGGGACTACGAAGAAACAGACGACGACTTCGATTATGAGGACGACGATCTGGACTATGACGATTTTGACGAATAAAACCGTTTTTCCCCGGATATTGGGCGCCTGTCTTGCAGACAAGACAGGCTTTTTTTTATTCTACAGGTTCCGCATCCCCGGATGAAAGCAATTCAGGAGCACCATACCAGAGTTTCTCAAGATCATAAAAACTGCGCGCCGCGGGAGTCATAAGATGGACAATGACCGTTCCCAAGTCAATAAGTATCCACTCATCTCCATCGGGTATCCGCCGCTTGGTCGGCCGTATTTCCAGGGCGAGTTCTTTCATTGCATCATGAACATGCCGCTCAAGACCGCGTGAATGCGTTGAACTTGTAACTGTTGCGATAACAAAATAGTCAGTCCAGCTGTTCCTGCCGCTCAAATCCAGAACCTTGACATCCTGACCGCGGTGATCAGCAAGCAATTTTCCCAACTGAACGGCGGCTTCCCTTGTTTTCTGTTGTGTGTCCATGATTCTCCTATCGTGAAATGACATATCGTCCATTAAAATCTTCTCCAAGAATTATCGTATAATCAACAATTGCTTCGGCTCCGTACAAATCTTCAGTATCTTCTTCCGGAAGAGTGCTCCGTATTGCCTTGCACTGGATGACTTCGGCAATGATTTCAGCAACCCGCCGATTTCCGATACGATCTATAATGACAGTATCTGCATATTCCCTGCTATCGGCATTTCCCACACGGATAACATCGTACCCGAAACTCTGATAGAGCTCGGAAGTTCTGCCCGCAAGCCCCTGTTTCGCAGTACCGTTGAGAATTTCAAGGGCATAAATACGCTCCTGTGCGGCAGTATCCGTTGATGCGAGGCCGCCCAAAGTCTGCCGGATAATATCCTTGAGCAGTTGTCCGTCATAAAAAGGAAACAAAAGCCGCTTTCCGTCAACTTCCCGCAGGGTACCGGTAATGCGCTGGGGAACCAGCCGTTCCGAGTCAATCGAGTACAGGGACTTCAATAGACGCTGGAGGTTTTCCTGGCGAAGGTTTGTCTCCATGTTGCGATATATCTCCGGGAACACTCCGGGGGAGAAAACCATCTCTGCATTGTCACTCAGTGCGCGGAAGAAGGCCAGTATTGAACGCTGTTTACGGGCAGCATTTTCTCCGTCCTGATCAAGTTCATCAATGTAGGTAACATAGGTTTTCAATTTGTTTCCATCAAGGGTAACAGCCCCTGAAGGAAGAAGAACCCGCGTATCTCCATCCATAATATCTATCTCGGTAGGAATAAATACGGTCAAGCCCGACAAATAGTCTGCCAGCCGGGAAAACTGTTCAAGATCAAACAACAGGGTAAAGGGTATCTCAATGCCGGCAAGCCGCTCAATTTCGTTCCGGTATGCTTCCATGCCGTTTTCGATGTATACGGCATCTATCCGGTCAACACGTTCAAGACTCCTGATTATCAACCCTGTCTCGCCGGGTATGTCAAACATTGCCGCACGTTTTGTTGCAGGGTAATACGCAATCAGATTGGTTGAAAGCGGAACACCATCATCTTCCAGTACTACAAGAACCTTCAACAACTGGTCTCCACCCAGGGCGTCACGCGCGGGGTTGCTCTGCATCGCAAACACAAGAACTACGGCAGCAATAACAAGCACCGCCAGAATGACGAACAGAAAGAATATACTCCGGTCTATTTTTAATGATCTCATCGTCTTTCCCTTTCCAGCATACGTTTCATGATGCGGGTTTCTTCAGACACTGTTTTCCCCCGGGACTCAAGATATGCCATAGCAGTATCGAGAACCAGTGCAGTCATGGTCCACAGATCAGATGAAAGCACTTTTTCACGTAATCCAGGAGGAAGCTTTTTCCGTCCGGGTTCAATTTTGTCGGCAACGTATACAACCAGAGACAGTGGCTCCAGTGAAGGATCACCGAACGTGTGATGCCGTACGGCATTTGTTATGCACCCGTCTTCCATTCCATAATCACGTTGCAGCATGACAGCTGCAGCCCGTCCATGCAACAATGACGGTTTGTCCGCCTCAATGGCGCTTATGAGTTTACCGTCACTCCGGGCAAAATCAAGAATCGTATCCGGCGGTAATTCTTTCCCCATATCATGGGCAATGCCGGCCAAATATCCTGCAGCCGGGTCAAGTGAAAACCTGAAACAAAGTTCCCGGGCACATTCCGCGACACGAATGGAATGTTCATAACGGGCTGGAGAGAGCGTTTCAGCTATTCGCCGGCGAACCGTTTCTGACAGCACGTTCAGAGTCTCATGAAGCATACAATCCATGCTCTTCAATATACCGCCCAACAGGCTCCGGGACAAGTGACCGCCAATCTCCGCAGGATTGTATTGCGGCCCGTATACCGGAAGAAGAAACGGCAAGCGGAGGATTATCCAGAACAACATGGGGAACCGTGAATGACCCGGAGTCCCACGGCGGACGGCGGGCCAGAATAATCGTAAACTCGTTGGCGATACGTACAGAATCCTTCCACTTTTCAAATGTTGCCGCAAGATCCTGACCGATTACCATGCCAACAGGTTCGGAAAGTTCCTTATCATACAAGCGGGAAAGATGCAGGAGCGTATCTATCGTCCATGAAACACCACCCCGGGCAAGCTCACAGTCATCAACAGTGATATCCGTGAACGGTTCTGCAGCAAGGCGGAGCATGGTCAGGCGGTGAATGTCGTCCACTACATGATCAATTTTTTTACCCGGCGAAATGCTTGCAGGAATGAGCACGATACGGTCATACCCAAGCTGATCCTGCACGGCCCGGGCACCCCCTATCAACATTTCCTGGCGCGCCTTTCCAAGAAAAAACCGTCTTCAGAGCCGGCCAGGCACGCGCGCAGGGCATTCCAGAACAAGAACAAGATTTCCCTGTCGAATACGGTCATGATACTCTCGGTACTGTTCCTTTTCCTGCCGCTCACGGTCATCGTAGTGTACTCCTTCAACAAGGCGAAGGGCATGATCTGGACGGGATTTTCCCTCGGATGGTACAAGAAACTCTTTCTCGACTCGGACAAACTCTGGAACTCCTTCGGCAACAGCCTGATCATCGCCTTCTCGTCGTCCCTCGTCGCGACTGTGCTGGGGACCCTGGCGTCGATAGGCGTTAACTGGTACCGCTTCAAGGGCCGCATCTATATCCAGACGGTCAGCTTCCTCCCGATGGTTCTTCCCGAGGTAATTATCGGTATATCGATGCTGATATTCTTCTCCGCCGTCAACGTGCCCCTCGGAATGGCAACCATCTTCATCGCCCATACGACCTTTTGTCTGCCTTTCGTATTCCTGATGGTCCTCGCCCGACTCGACGAGTTCGACTTTTCCATCATAGAGGCGGCCCATGACCTCGGTGCAACCGAGCGGCAAACCCTTTTCAAGATCATAATCCCGGCCATCATGCCCGGGATCATGTCGGCCTTTCTCATGTCCATCACCATGTCCCTCGAGGATTTCGTCATTACCTTCTTCGTTTCCGGGCCCGGATCGACTACCCTTCCGCTGTACGTCTTTTCCATGGTCAGGTACGGCATCTCCCCGGTCATCAACGCCCTTTCCTTCGTGATGATTCTCGGAACGATGGCGATAGCGTTCTTCCTCAGGAACTTTTTGAAGAATATAGCCGCATCGAAATAAGCATACTCAATCCCTGTTTGATCAAAGGAGATAATACCGCGATGAAGAAGTTTTGTAGCATTTCTGCCGTTTTCGCCCTGGGAGCCCTTCTGCTCCTCACCGGCGGCTTGACCGGATGCAAGAAATCCTCCGGGAAAACCCTATACCTCTATAACTGGACCTATTACACGCCGGACACGGTCATCGAGAAATTCGAGAAGAAATTCGGCGTCGAGGTCGTGTACGACGATTACGCGTCGAACGAGGACATGTACGCCAAGCTTAAGGCCGGAGGCTCGGGATACGATATCGTCATCCCCTCGGGCGATTTCGTATCGAT
>CAZQEF010000191.1:0-4024 GCA_964592325.1 uncultured Treponema sp.
CGGCCCTTTCTGGGAAGGAAGAAAGTCCGAGAGGATACCGAGTTTGAGCCCGTTGTCGCGTAACGCGTCAAAACACTCGGCAACGTGGGGAAACGGCGTTATTCGTTCAAATACCGGTTTCCAGCCCTCATAGAGCATACGGTGAATACGGTCCCTGAGCGTTTGCGGATCACTTTCTCCGAGTTCTTCGGCCATGAGGGATGCCTGCCAGAGAAAGAAATCCCGGTGAATCTGTCCGGGATTGGCATATTGCCATCGCCGGATATCCTTGCGCACCCGGCCAAAAGCGGTCATAAACCGGAAATTCGCCAGCAAAAACGGAATCATGCGCCAATACAGGGAAAAATTCGAATAGAGGGTGCCGTCTATGTCAAAGGCAACAGCGTCAATTTCGGCTCTCATTGTACTTTTATACTATAGAGAAAGCGGGCCTGTCCATCATTGCTGCCGCGCTCAAAACGCCAGTTCATGAACTCGTTTTTCAGATAATTCCGGATTTCGGGAGGAAGAAGCGCGGATGGCGTAAAACTGATAAGGGACCCGGGAACAGATCCGTCTGCACGAACCGTGAAGTGCACGGAAACCGTCCGGTCCGATTCGATAAGCCGGGCCAGATGCGGCGGAAGCACGATTACCGGTTTGGCCGGATGGACGAGGCGGCGCGGATCACCTTCGAAGGTTATGGGGCCAACCGCTCCCGGAGATGTCCGGCGGGATACTGTGGATTCCGTCGTAGTGCTGCGTGAAACCGTATCAGCAGGGACGGCGACATCACCCGATGAGGCATCGCGAATACGGTCAAGCGCCTGGAGTGTTTCATCGGAAGCGGCTGAAGAGCGGCGCCCGGCTTCGGTCGATGCGGTTCCCTGCCGGGACGGGGCAGGATCCACCCGGGCCGCGTTGCCTTCAAATTCCTGCAGAGCCGGAGCCGGATCACGAACCTGTTGTTCTCTGGGCCGCTCGCTTGAAAAATCGAGATACTCTCCCGATGCCGGTGACGACCGGTCCGTCCCGGATGTGCTTTGAAAATCCGGGATTCCCAGTCCGGAGGGCTTGTCGCGGGACGAAGACGGCGCGGGCGCGCTTTGCGCCGGTTTTACTGTCTTACGCGCGGCCGGTTCAGCCGCAGGCTGCTCAGGTTTATCGGTTATTTCACGGACCGGCGGCTGCACGGCGCTTTGCAGCACCAGGCGCACCTCGGGGAACTCCCGCTCTTCCGGTACATTCCGCACAAACGGTACAAACGCGAAAATCAGAAGCAGTAGCAGCCAGATTACCGCCGCAAAGGCAACACTGCGGGAAAGTCTGGTTTTATCCTGCGCATCAAGTTCCATCATGATCGGTTACCGGTCCGTTGTCCGCAGATTTACTCCCACGAAACCGGTCCTGCGAAGCGAATCGAGAATCTGCACAATACTTCCGTTGGGAACAGAAGAATCGGCTTCAAGGCTTACCGGGACTTTTTCCCGTGCGCCGTCCACCGCGACAGAAAGCAGCGCTTCGTCCAGACCGTCAAGGGCGACCTCTTCCGAGTTGACGTATATCATTCCATCCCGGGATACCGTAATGGTGATGCCGTTTGTCCGGGTGCTTTCCGCTGTCGCCGAAACCGGCAGTTCAAGCTCAATGCCCGGCAGTACGGCGAAAGTCGTGGACACAAGAAAGAAGAGAATAAGCTGGAAGACAACATCGATCATGGGAACGAGGTCTACGCCTGCCCGTGCTTCGAGTCTCCGTTTGAATTTCATACGGCCCGTTTCCCCGGTGAAAGAAGAAGAACCAGATCACTGACGGAAGATTCCATTTCGGTGATCATCCGGTTTACTTCGGCAATAAAATAGTTATAAAAGATGATTGCCGGGATTGATACAATGAGCCCGGTCGCGGTCGTTACCAGTGCCTGGGCAATGGCTCCGGCAAGAACTGCCGGATTGCCCATGGTTCCCATATCGCCAAGCACACCAAAGGCCTGTATATTCCCGGTTACCGTACCAAGAAGTCCGAGCAGTGTCGCAATATTCGCGATTGTTCCAAGAGTAGGAAGATACCGTTCAAGCCGCGGAATTTCCCGGTTTGCCTGATTCATGACGGCCTCTTTTATTGAGGCTTCGCTATATTCCCGGTACGCGATTCCCGTTTTCATGAGCCGTGATACCGGACTTTCAACCGTATCGCATATGGCCGCGGCCTCATCATAATGGCCCTTGTCAAGGGAACTCTTGAGCCGCGGAAGCAGATCACGCTGTCCTTTCTTGATTGACGAAAAATACTTGAGCCGTTCAATGATTATCACCGTAGCAATAAGGGCACACAGCAGGATGGGAATCATTGCCGGGCCGCCGGAAACCAGTATAGAAATCATGGGAACCTCCATTCCTCGTATATCAGAATTCAAACCGTCCGGAAAGAAGGACTGAACCGCCCTGCTCCCGGTATTCGCTGTTTATCATGCGGTTCTCTCCAAACAGGGGAGGCAGCATATCCTCGAACGTAAGTGAAATGGTAAGGCGGGGAAGAGGATGCACCTGGCCGGAAAGACCGACCCGCGGCAGCGCTCCCGAATCGGGCATAAATACCGCCCGTGCTTCAACCGCCCAAAACTGACGCGGGGCGGGATCATAAACCGACACTGCCACATCAATCTCATGGAGATGAGAGGCCCACAGTTTGTCGAGCAGTTCCCCCCGGTAGCCGGTTTCCATCGAAAACCGTTCCCCGATATAGGCAATGAATGCCGATGCCACCAGACTTTCACGGTCAACGACTGTCCATACAACACGCATATCCGTTCCGATACTGTCCGTGAGCACCGGATATCCCCGGTCAAACGCCGTTTTCCGGAACTCCAGAGCCGATCCGAGACGGACATCCGCAAGCGGCTGAACCTCTGCATTGAAGGAGCCAAACCAGTCAGCCGCATACAGTGGCATGCCGTCCAGGCGAACAAAGGGATCCTCACGCGCGAGATCAAACACGGTGCGGCGCTCGGTCATGAGTCCGCCGGAAAGCGATACGGGGCCGAAGAGGCCGTCATCGGGCTTCCATTCGATTTTTCCAAAGAAAGGAACGACATAATCCTGTTCGGTATCGGTATGAAACGTTGCCCCCGCACCCAGTTCGAGGGCGCCGAAGGCCCGATAGGCAGAAAGGGACGCTTCCACCGCATGGATATCATCATTGTCTACAACGGTATCAAGCGCATAGACCGCATCAAGGAATATCCGGAAAGAGCCCGGGTACGCGGAGAGACGCAGGCCGGGAGAGAGGTAGTATCCGCGGTAATCATCGATTCCCGTTCCCGGAAGAGGATCGGTTGCGCCACGTTCCGCCGAAGAGGTAAAAATCTGACTGTCCAGATACACGGAAAGAACCGGTCCGTCATCGCCAAAGGTAACCAGGTCAACTCCGGCATTGATACCGGCAAGACGGTGGCCGATGCTGAAATAAGCCGGATGGTTTTCCTGCAGCCCGTCGGCCCGATCACCGACAGAAACGGCCGCGTACCAGGTTCTGGGACCAGTCTCCCTGAAGGCTCTGAGGGAAAGGCCCACCGAGCGGTCAAAATAGCCCCGGCCCATATCCTTCCCGCCGTATCCGTCCGATGCGGAGAACCCGAACTCGCCGGAAAAGCCGGGGTACTGACCTTCAGGCTGCACCACGGCAAATTCACCGGCAAGGGTTGCCGGATATCCCGAACCAACGCTTGCATGCCCCCTGGCTGCCGGCTTCTCCGGTTTCTCCGCGACAACCGGTCCGGATGCGGCGGCGGGAGGAACAGCCGTTTCCGGTTCCGGAACAGGCTCAGGGTCTTTTTCCCTTACGGGCAATTCAACCGGCGGAGGAAGGCGGAACACCGGCAATGCGGAAGAAGGAACGTCATTACCCGAATTCCGTATTCTCGTTTCTATATCGGGAACTGATACCGTCTCGGCATGAATCAGGGTACTGCCGCACATAACGGCGACCGCGGCCGTAATAACAATTCTGCAAGACATTTTCATACAGATGGATGGTAGCACACAAT
>CAZQEF010000192.1:0-4020 GCA_964592325.1 uncultured Treponema sp.
ACCCGACCGGTTGTTTCAAGATCCCCGTCTACGTCACCGTCAACACGGACAAATCCTGCAACGGAAAGTTCCCCGCGTATGGTCGTCCCTGCGCCCACGAGCGTGTTAATGGATATATCGTCAGAAGGATTCATAGGCCTACTTGTTACTGGCTGTCTTGATATTAAGATATTTCATGGGATCAACAACATCGGAACCAATATGCACTTCATAGTGAAGATGCGGTCCGGTTGAAACCCCTGTATTTCCAATGTACCCGATAATCTGTCCCTGTTGTACATATTGACCGCGCTGCACACGGAAAGAAGACATGTGGGCATACCGTGTGTAGAACCCGTGCTTGTGCTTTATAATGATATAATATCCGAATCCGGGATCATACTCCGCCGTTACAATCTGCCCGTCAGCCGTTGCCAGGATGGAGTCCCCGGCCCGGTACGTAGAAAGATCGATGCCCTTGTGAATATACCACTGCCCGGTAAAGGGATGTTTGTTCTGTCCGAAGGGCATTGATATGTGGCCAATCCCGCCGCGAATGGGCCATAGGCTCGGGATGTCGGAAAACAAGGCGCTCTGGGAATCAAGAAGCTTGCCGATCTCCTCTATGGGTTGCACGGCATCCTCAAGATATCCGGTTAACCGCTGAAGCTCGGCAGTTTCACGTACAGAACCCTGAACAGTCTCACGTACATTGAACAGAGAGGAAAGATCTCCCGTCTGAATATTGCTTTTTGAGACATCACCATCATAATCAATACCGATAAGTGACAGTGTCCCTGAAAAAGCAGCCTGGAATCTTCGGGCGGCTTTTACAAGATTTCCGGTTTCATCCTTGAGTTGATCCAGACTGGCACGCGCTGTACGGGATTCCTCGCGCAACTGTGCGAGATCCTGACTGGTCGAGATTGTCTGACGGGAAAACCAGAAGAAGGAGGTAATGATACCCCCAATAATGAGAATAAAAAAGAAAAGCGAAAATACAGTCGTTTGAAAATTAACTACCTGCTTCTGAGAGTGCGGTACAACCATAATGGTGAGCTTCCTGCGTCCTCCCCGGAAGAACCGGGAGACGATGGAGGCAACACACAAAAAGAGTCTTTGTATTGAAAGACCAATTGAGCGGATAATAGTATTCTCAACGCGCTTATACCCACGGGTTTTGGGCACGGTAAACTCCCTTGCAGAAAACAGGTATTGTCTGCCTAGTATAGTACCATGGAATAAAAAAAACTGTCAAACACTGAATTTATCGGCATATTTTCCGAAAACCCGAATTTAGTTGACGATAGCAGGTTCCTGTGGTATCGTAAAGGTAATAATTATCCAGTTTGGGTATTATCCCGCCGCCGGAAAGGCGGTTTTACTACTTTCGTATCGGATGTCAGCCATGCAGTTTTTTGATACTCACGCTCATATCGGGCTCATCTATGACGACCCAATTGAGCAGCTTCGTGTTGTACAGGAAGCAAAACAGGCAAACGTAACCCGCATCATAAGCATCTGCAACAGTTTGCATGATTTTAACACGGTCTATCCTACCCTCAAATCCGCATCATCGGTATACCATGCTGTTGGTGTGTCCCCGTCGGAAGTAACCAATCCCGGCAAGGACTGGATTCATACCATAGAGGAAGGACTCAAACAGCCCAATGTTGTCGCACTCGGAGAAATCGGTCTCGATTATTTCCGTAAATTCGGAGACAAACGGTCACAGATAGAGCTATTTATCACCCAGCTTGAACTTGCCAACAAGGCAGATGTTCCGGTTATTATTCATAACCGCGACGCGGGCAAGGATGTTCTGGACATACTCGCAGAACGCCTTCCCCCTGCAGGCGGTGTTCTTCATTGCTATTCCGAAGACGCGGAATATGCACGAATTGCGCTTGATCTGAACCTGTATTTCTCTTTTGCCGGCAATTTGACCTACCGTAATGCCCGGAATTTGCATGAGACCGTCCTGACGCTTCCCATTGACCGCATTCTTGTTGAATCTGAAAGCCCTTTCATGGTTCCCGCAGAATACCGTGGAAAACGGAACATGCCGGCATATACACCATCTACGGTCAAATTCCTCGCAGAAATGCTCGAAATGGATCTTGAAGAACTGGCTGCCCAACTGTGGAAAAACAGCTGCACGCTGTTTCGCCTTCCGGAATAATACCCCATGGCGCAGGCCGCTCAAAACAACGGGGCGTTGTATCATCCGGTAACAATCGGATCGCTTGCACTGTCCGGCAACCTGTTCCTGGCCCCGGTAGCCGGATACAGCGACCGGGCGTTCCGGTCACTGTGTGTCGCGTGTGGTGCAAATTTCACGTATACGGAGATGGTCTCTTCCGAGGCACTCACCAGAAACTCTGAAAAAACACGGATTCTCATGCAGCGTGCCGAAAACGAGCAGGTTTTTGCCGTACAGCTATTCGGAGGCGATCCCGGACGCATGGCCGCTGCAGCAGAAATCGCTGTTCACGAGGCAAAAGCGGACTGTATAGACATCAATGCCGGGTGTCCGGTTCCCAAAATAGTAAAAACAGGGGCAGGGTCATCCCTTACCCGGGATCCCGACCGTCTTCACGCCATAACAGCAGCCGTCGTACAGGCTGTCGGTCCAATCCCCGTAACGGTGAAAATACGTTCCGGTTGGGACGAACAACAGCTCACCTGGAAACTGGCTGCCCAGGCAGCTCTTTCTGCGGGAGCCTCGGCACTGACGCTGCACCCCCGCACAAGAGCCCAGGGATATGAAGGCAAAGCCAATCAAAACCTTGTTGGAGAACTCGTTTCACTGGTTAAAGCAGAGAATCCCGCTATTCCGGTTTTTGCATCCGGGGACCTTTTTTCCCCGCAGGATGCAAAATCGGTTCTTGAGACAACAGGCTGCGACGGCGTCATGTTTGCACGCGGAGCCATTGGCAACCCGTTCATTTTTACGCAAGCAAGGGAATTCCTTGCAAACGGGTCGATTGTGGACATATCTGCAGAAGAACGGATGCTTGCCGGATGGAAAGAACTCTGCGACCTTGTTGCAGATACGGGAGAACTATCTGCATGCCGGATCATGCGCAAACGCTTCAGTGCATACTCGAAGGGAATGCCGGGAGGAGCCCTCCTCAGAGCCGCACTCGTTAGGGCAGAAACAACACAGGACTATAAAAGCATTCTCGAATCAAGGGGAATCAGCACTGGATAAGGAATAATAAAGACCACTTCTTTTACTTGCCAAATCACCTTCATCTGTCTACAATTACCTATGTCATTTCTGAGCAGAATCCTTGAAATAATCCAAGGCTTCCTGGAGTCCATTTTTGCCTCATCCTCTCCCGAATATCAGAAAAAAAGGCAATTGCGTGCACTCGCGCAGGAACTTAAACAGCTGGATCCGCCAATATATACTCAGGAAGGCGTTCTTCTCCCTGCTTTTGCCAATGCGCTCTATCAAATATTTCAGTTTCTGGAACCGATACGGACCCTTTTTTCCGAGACAATAGCGAACTCCGATCGTCGAATAGCCGAGCGTTACCGCGAATATCTTCTTGAACTTGCCATGACGGCAGAACAGAAAAATTTCAGACAAACGATTACTTTTGCCGTCCGGTCAAAAGATTTTGTGGCAGGAACCAAACCTCCGGAACAGATTATCGAAGAACAGGAACGCCGTTTCGCTCAATTCATGAAATCTCTTGACTCTCCTGCGTTCAATCAGGCGGGAAATCTTCTTCAGAAACTGGAATGCCTGCTGGATTTCTGTTCTTTTGATTTCAACAACTTTTTATCATATTTTGATCCCGCATTTAAAACACATACCGGACTTGAAAGTTCGGTAACTTCTCCAAGTTTTCATGCCGTCGAAATAGCAGAAGTTGTTCCCGTGCTCCTTGATTTTTACTATGTTCTTTCCGTCACGGATCTTTCTGCACCGGTTGTTGATGTTATCTCAATTCTCGAGGCAAAACAAAAAGAGATGCCGCTCGATGATGATATACGTTTAAAAACAACGAGAATATTCCAGGCCGTCAG
>CAZQEF010000193.1:0-4020 GCA_964592325.1 uncultured Treponema sp.
CTCCTGCGCATAGAAAAGTTACGTCTATTGAACTCAGCCCGCCAAGACCGAATGTAAAAGTCGGCAATCTTGCTGACCGTTCACGTGGACCCCGTACCCCCGGTCGTGAGGGGTTTTCCGGAGCACAGGCACGCGAACAGTCTTCAGGAGTGCAAAACAGGCGTCCTGGCGGTTATCAGGGAAACCGGGGCCCGGGTTCCGGACCCGGACCAAACCGGGGCGGCTATCAGGGCGGGCCTAACCGTGGAGGATTTTCCGGCGGACCTGGCCGTGGCGGACCCGGAGGACCCGGCAGAGGCGGTTTTTCGGGTAGTGGTCCCGGACAAAATCGCGGCGGTGGTTTTACAGCACCCCCTCCGCCCCCCATGCAGGGATCAAAGGGACCGGCCAAGCGAAGTTTCAAGGGCAAAAAGAATGAAGCATACTCCAAAAAAAATCGCGAGATGGATTACGAGGAAAAGCTGCTTCAGCAAAAGAAAAAGGCAATGGACCGCGCTCGTTCAATTCCCAAAGAAATTGAAATCATGGAAACAATCTCGGTTTCCGAACTTGCGCGCAAGATGAACCTCAAGGCAAATGAACTCATAGCAAAACTGATGGGTATGGGCATGATGGTTACCATGAATCAATCAATAGATTCTGACATTGCCACCATCCTTGCACAGGAATTTAACTGCAAGGTAAATATTGTCAGTCTCTATGATGAAACGGTTATCGAGAGCAACTCGGGAAAGGATGCCGATCTCAAGTCGCGTCCGCCAGTTGTTACCATAATGGGTCATGTCGACCACGGAAAGACAAAAACGCTTGATGCCATACGGTCTGCCAAAGTCGCAGAAGGTGAATTCGGCGGCATAACACAGCATATCGGCGCCTATACGGTAAAAACCGAAAAAGGAAGGATTACCTTCCTGGACACGCCCGGACATGAAGCGTTTACCATGATGCGTGCACGCGGAGCGGCAATTACTGACATTGTTGTTCTGGTTGTCGCGGCCGATGACGGCGTCATGCCGCAGACTGTTGAAGCTATCAACCATGCAAAAGATGCAAAAGTACCCATCATAGTTGCGGTAAATAAAGTTGACAAACCGGAAGCAAACCCGGACAAGGTCAAGACAAAACTCTCGGAATACGGACTTGTTCCGGAAGACTGGGGCGGGGATACCATGTTCGTGCACATCAGTGCACTGCAGAAAACCGGTATTGACGAGCTGCTGGACGCGATTATTCTCCAGTCGGAAGTTCTTGAACTTTCTGCTGACTGGGATTGCCGTGCAGAAGGCAAGGTTATTGAATCGCGCATTGATCATGGTCGCGGTATTATTGCTACCATCATTGTTGAACGGGGAACACTCAGAACTGCTGATCCCTATGTCGCCGGTGTCTATTCAGGACGCGTACGAGCCATTTTCAATGAGCATGGTGAGAAACTCGAAGAAGCTACTCCGAGCATGCCCGTGGAAATATTGGGTCTTGAGGGAATGCCGAATGCCGGTGATCCCTTCCAGGTTACCGAAACGGAACGCATGGCACGCCAGATTTCGGATAAACGACAGGAGCTCAAGCGTTTTGAAGATTCACAGAATGTCAAGAAAGTAACCCTCGACAATCTGTATGACACGATAAGCGCGGGTGACATGCTTGAATTGAAAGTAATCATAAAGGGTGACGTTCAGGGCTCTGTAGAAGCGCTCAAACAGTCGCTCGAGAAGCTTTCAACCAGAGATATCCGCCTGAACGTCATTCATGCTTCCGCGGGAGCCATTAACGATTCGGATGTAATGCTTGCAGCTGCCGACTCAAATGCCATAATTATCGGTTTCAATGTACGTCCCACGCCGCAGGCGAAACTTCTTGCCGAACAGGAAAAAGTGGACATCCGCAAGTACAACATTATTTACAAAGCGGTGGAAGAAATCGAGATGGCGATGGAAGGAATGCTTTCGCCGGATGTTAAGGAAGAAACGATAGGTACTGTTGAGGTACGTGAGGTTATCAAGGTGCCGAAGATAGGTGCCATCGCCGGATCCTATGTCCAGCAGGGTATCATAAAGCGCAGTTCAACCATTAATGTCATCCGTGACGGTATTGTTGTACATTCAGGAAAACTTGGTTCGCTCCGCCGTTTCAAGGATGACGTGAAAGAAGTTGCTTCCGGATATGAATGCGGTATCGGTCTTGAAAACTTTAATGATATCCATGTCGGCGACCAGCTTGAAGTCATTGAATACTTCGAAGTTGCCCGCAAATTGAAGGACGGGGCAAAGCCTTCAGCAGGCAAGGAGAGTGCGGAGTAATTCGCAAACCGGTATGGGTGAACACAGACTGGACAGACTTGGTGAACAAATACGGGAGGAAGTATCCGCAATGATTCTTGGGGGAAAAATCAAGGATCCGCGGGTATCTTCATTCCTTACCATTACTCACGTAGACGTTTCTCGCGATCTCTCGCATGCAAGGGTTTTCGTATCGAGTTTCATGGATGCGGGAGCTACCAGAAAAGGGGTGAACGGACTGCAGAGTGCTTCCGGATTCATCCAGTCCGTACTCGGAAAAAAGCTCCGCCTGCGTCAGTTTCCTCACCTGACCTTTATTTTTGATGACAGTATTCGAACCGGCTTTGAAATGGTACACAAGATTGACGATCTTGTCGCAGGGACAAATGCAGACAACGATTCGGAGCCGAATTCCTGATTTCACATAATGAATAGCAGCATCGTTCTTTTGGCAAAGCAATCCGGAAAGACAAGTTTTTCATCGCTCTGGCAGGTAAAGAATGCACTTGGCACAAAGAAAGTAGGGCATACCGGAACACTCGACAACTTTGCTGATGGCCTTCTTGTTCTCCTTTCCGGTTCCTTGACCCGATTATGCTCATACATTACTGCCTGCGACAAGGAATACCTTGCAAGAATTTCTTTCGGAGCGGAAACTGATACCCTGGATCCGGCAGGATCGGTTGTGAAAACGGCCGCACTTCCTGATATTTCTGCGGTACACACGGTTATACCCGATTTTATCGGATCGATTTCGCAGATTCCGCCGGACTATTCGGCAATTCATGTTGACGGCAAACGGTCTTCAGACCGCATCCGCCAGGGGGAATCAGTAAAGCTTCAGCCGCGTTTGGTTACAATACACAATATTGAGTTCGTTTCAAGCCATGGTGCTGACGGTACGGTAAATCCGGAAAGAGGGCCGGCAGTTTCAGCAGACATTCGTGTTCATTGTTCCAAAGGAACCTATATTCGTTCTCTGGCGAGAGATATCGGCCATGCCGTGGGGTCATGTGCGCATGTTTCGGCGCTGCGGCGTACCGCAGTAGGACATTTTCGTCTTGAACATGCCGCAGGATACAGGCTCTTGCCGGAATTTGGAACCACAGGTGCTTCTCAAGCAGTCATACCGGTTCCCAATGATGAGATAGAGAGTGCCTGTATTCCGTTTACGGAAGACACTGCACGGGAAACAGGATTAACCGTTGTAAAACTGAAAGAACAGTACCACAATGCATTTATGCAGGGTAAAAGAATGGCCAATAACTGGTTTCATCAGCCGCTGTTGAACGATACACATGCCGCGGTCTTTATGCGATCCGTTTTTTGCGGTATTGTTCGTGAACAGGGAGGCCGTCTTGTGTATGATTTTGTATTCAGGGATTCATGATGAAGATATTTCGCTGGGAAACCCTTGTACAGGAAGAAACGCAAAAAACCCTGGATGGCATTACTGCTAAAACACGGGGCACCGCGCTGACCATAGGCGGTTTTGACGGGCCGCACCGGGGGCATCGGGCACTCTTCGATGCCGTACTTTTCCATGCCGCGGAGCATAAACTTTCGCCCGGCCTGGTAACATTTTCACGATCTCCGGGAGCCTTGAAACATGGTGATCATTATCCCGGCGACGTATCAACCCTGAATCTCCGCCTCTCGTCATTTGACCGGGCCGGCTTCGACTTTGTGGTACTGATTGACTTTTCTGACGATTTCGGTAAAATGTCAGGAGGTGTATTCT